>RFHN01000264.1 GCA_003695835.1 Armatimonadota bacterium | reverse complement strand
GCTCTTACCACGTATCTCATCAAGACGTCGGAACCGTGTACGCACGCCGAGTGGAGAAGTGAAGTTCGAATGTTGATCGAGGAGCATGCGTGCGAAGGCCCAGAAGCGATCCTACGAGAAGCTCGAGGGCACGACCCGAGACTCGCTGCCAAGCTGGAGGCTCGCTTGAGTGGCGTCGACAGCGTTGCGGCCCGGTTGGCGGAACTGGAACACGACGGCATCCACGCCGTGTCGGAGTTCGATGACCTCTATCCCAGTCGCTTCTTCGAGACTCTCGGAGATGTGCGGCCTCCGGTCCTGTTCTGGGCTGGGAATCCGGGGCTCTTCAACGCGCCGAGTGTCGGGGTTGTCGGTTCGAGAGACGTGGACGATGCGGGCAGTGAGTTTGCGGCGGCGGTCGCGCGCGTCGCTGTCGAGAACGGCCTGGTTGTGGTTTCCGGCGGCGCACGCGGCGTGGATCGGATTGCGATGAACGCCGCCTTGGAGGCAGGCGGTCGGTCGTTGGGATTTCTTGCGGACTCCCTCGAGAGTGCGGTTCGGAAGAGTCGCCAGATCCTCGAAGAGGGTGTGGCGTGTTTGGCGACGCCGTACACTCCCTCGGCGCGCTTCTCGGTGGGGAACGCCATGGGGAGGAACAAGTTGATATACGGTCATGCCCAGGTCACTGTGGTCGTTTCGGCGTCGGAAGGTTCGGGAGGAACGTGGGCCGGGGCGGTCGAAGCGATCAAGAAGGGATACGGAGTGGTCGCAATTCGAGTTGGGCCTGACGCTCCGCCTGGAAACAGGGCGCTCTTGGAGACGTTGGCGCCCACGCGTCAACAGGATCTGTTTTCGGAATCGGCGCCGTCCGTCTTCGCGATTTCCGAGCCCGAAGACTTGCTTGAGGTGTTGGATGGGCAGAGAGCCGACGGTTAGCGCTTCTCGGCGACCATGATCCGCGCCATCGCGCGGTCGGCAGCCGCTCGCGCACGCTCCGCGTCCACGCCCTCGCCGATCGCCTCCAGGCGCTTCTTGGCGCGTTCGAGTGCGGCTCTGGCGCGCTCGATGTCAATATCGCGTTGCGCTTCGGCAGCGTCGGCGAGGATGATGACGTGGTCGCCGGCGGCTTCGAGGAACCCGCCGGCGACCGCGACGTACTGCGTTTTGCCCGCCGCATCGTTGTAGGCCACGACGCCTGGCTTGAGCTGGGTCACGAACGGCTCGTGCCCTGCCCAGACGCCAAAGTAGCCTTGAACCCCCGGAGCCGAGACGCTGTCCGTAACCTCGTCCACGACGGTCCGGTCGGGCGCAACGATGGTCAGTTGGAAGGTCGTCATCCTACTGCTGCGAGCTTCTTGGCCTTCTCGTACACGTCGTCGAGTCCGCCGCACATGTAGAAAGCCTGCTCAGGGATATCGTCGAGGTTCCCGGAGAGCAGCTCTCGGAAGGCGGTCACCGTCTCGTCCACGGTTACGTAGCGTCCGGGGTTTCCGGTGAACTGCTCGGCGACGAAGTTCGGCTGAGACAGGAATCGTTCGATCTTCCGTGCGCGCGCGACGATGAGCTTGTCCTCGTCGGAGAGTTCGTCAATGCCGAGGATCGCGATGATGTCCTGAAGTTCGCGGTAGCGCTGCAGAACCTGCTGGACTTCGCGGGCGACTTGGTAGTGCTCTTGTCCGACGACTCTCGGGTCGAGGTTCTTGGAGGTGGACGCCAGGGGGTCGACCGCGGGATAGATGCCCTTCTCGGCGATTCGTCGCTCCAGATAGACATACGCGTCGAGGTGAGAGAAGGTCGTGGCCGGCGCGGGGTCGGTTGGGTCGTCTGCGGGAACGTAGATCGCCTGGACGGAGGTGACGGACCCCTTGGTCGTGGAGGTGATGCGCTCTTGGAGGGCGCCCATCTCAGTTGCGAGCGTGGGTTGGTATCCGACCGCGCTCGGCATACGCCCGAGAAGCGCGGATACCTCGGAACCGGCTTGGACGAAGCGGAAGATGTTGTCAATGAAGATGAGAACGTCCTGACCGGATTCGTCGCGGAAGTACTCGGCCATCGTGAGGGCGGACAGAGCGACGCGCAGGCGAGCGCCGGGCGGCTCGTTCATCTGACCGAACACCATGGCCATCTTGTCAATGACGCGCTGCTCGTTCCCTTGCTTGTCCCGGAACTTCGTGTGCTGCATTTCGAGCCAGAGGTCGTTCCCTTCGCGCGTCCGCTCGCCGACGCCTGCGAACATCGAAACGCCCTCGGCTTCGACCGCGATGTTTCGAATGAGCTCTTGGATCAGAACGGTCTTTCCAAGGCCGGCGCCGCCGAAGAGACCGATCTTTCCACCCTTGTTGAACGGCACGAGAAGGTCAATGACCTTGAGACCCGTCTGGAGGATTTCGGTCTTGACGCTCTGTTCGGTGAATTTCGGCGGATCGCGGTGGATCGGGAGCCGGGGGGCGTCGGTGACCGGGCCGAGCTCGTCAATCGGTTCGCCGAGCAGGTTGAAGACTCGGCCAAGGGTCTTCTCCCCTACAGGGACGGTGATCGGGCCGCCGGTGTCCTCTGCCGGCATGCCTCGCACGAGGCCGTCGGTGGTGGAGAGGGCGACGCATCGGACGATGTCGTCGCCGAGGTGCTGTGCAGCTTCGCACGTCAAGTCAATGTTGCGGCTTTCATCCTTGATTCGGATGGCGTTCAGGAGTTCGGGGAGTTGACCCGCGGGAAATCGGACGTCAACGACCGGCCCGAGCACTTGAACGACTTTTCCGGTTGCAGGCATGTTCTTGCTGTTTTCCTCCAAGTTGAAATCGTACAGGAAGCCCGTCCGCCGTTTGGCGGGCGGGCTGAGAGGGCAGTCTACCCCATCCTCGGTTTGGGATTTCGAGCCCCGGCGCGCACCGGGGCGGCTATAATGCTCCCATGGCAAGGTATTTGCGCTGGTTGTCTCTCGCCTCGCTGGTCGCCCTGATCGTGATCGCGGGCTGTGGAAAGAAGGACGTGGTTTCCAAACCGGACGGGTCTACGTCTACTTCCACCTCAACGACTGAGCCGGGCACGACGGGCGATTCGGTAACGGACGCGGGCGAGACCGGCTCGACGACGCAGGAACCCGGAGCAGGGGACGTGACGACGGACACACCTCCGAAGCCACCCACCGCGGCTTCCGACCAAGGCGCCGCGTCCACGGACACGAAGGTTTCCAACCCGACGCCTGGCCCAGGCGAAGCATTGCTGCGGCTGAACGTCAAAAAGGGCCAAAAGTTCGCCTACACGGTAACCCAAAACACGAATGCCATGGGCGGCACCAGCACGCTGACGCTGGATACCGTGATGACCGTCCTAGACGTCACGGGAGACAAGGCGCGGATCGAGTTCAAGGTACTCGACGCCAAGGTCAGTGGCGGCGAGGCTTCAGCTCGGCAAATGATGGAGCAACAAGCGAAGGCCCTCAAGAACACCTCCTACACCGCGGACTACGACCCACTTGGGCGGATGACGAACATCGAGTCCAAGGGAGCGAGCAACCCGTTTGAGGCTTTCGCCGGCAACACGATGATGGGAATGGCGTTCCCCGAAAAGCCGGTGAAGGTCGGTTCGTCGTGGACCAGTGACGTCCCGATCCCGGTCCCAGGTCAGGAAAGCAAGCCGATCAAGGTGAACTACACGCTGACCAAGGCTTCGGGCAATGACTTGACGATCACAACGAAGATCAATCACTCGCTCACGATGCAAGGACCGCCCGCCCAGCAGGGGCAACAAGCGCAGTCAGCCAAGATGTCAATGAAGGCCGACGGTTCCACCGTGATCGAGAAGTCCACGGGGATGCTGAAGACCCTGAACATGGCGATTACGATCTCGATCGAGGTGCCGCAGATGGGCACGCAGACCCAAAAGATGACGATCACGATGAAACGGAAGTAGGCTCAGGACCGCTTCCCGAAGCCCTCCCTCCGAAACGGGAGGGCTTCTCTGTTTATGAGCTTTTCAGTTTGGGGTCGTTGCTGGGATAGGAACCGAGCAGAGTGGTTTCGAGCGCGACCTCGGAAATCTCTCGGATCGCGCTGGATAAGTGAGGCTCGCTGTGATGGCCGGCGCAATCCACGTAGAAGATGTACTCGAAGGAAACACGCTGCGCGGGCCGAGACTCGATCATCGTCAGGTTGACGTCGTATTTGTGAAAAACGCCGAGGACGCGGTACAGCTCCCCCGGTCGGTTTCGAAGGGAGAACATCAGCGTCGTCTTGTCGTGTCCGGACGGGGCGGGCTCGTTGTAGCCGACGACGACGAAACGGGTGTGGTTCCGCGGATCGTCCTGGATGCTCTCCGCCAGAATTCCGAGGTCGTAGAGCTCCGCGCAGAGCCGATTGGCGATCGCGGCGCCGTGGGGGTCTTTCTGGGCGTGTTGGGCGGCTCGCGACGTGGGCGCCACGTCAACCACTTCCACGTTGGGCAGATTGGCTCGGAGCCATTTCCGACACTGATTGAAGGGCTGGGGGGCGGCGTACACCCTCTCGACCTCGTTGAGGGACGCCGCTTTGGAGAGGAGGTAGTGTTGCACGGGCAGGACCGTCTCCGCGCAGATGCGCGCATTGGTTTGCGGGAACATGTCGAGCGTTTCGGGCACGACGCCGTTGAGCGAGTTCTCGATGGGTACGACACCGTAGTCGGCGTGGTTCAGCTCCACAGCTTTGAAGACTTCCTCGATCGTCGCCTGCGGCTGCAAGGCCGTGCTCCTTCCAAACGCCTGGACCGCCGCGAGGTGCGTGTAGGTTCCTTCCGGCCCCCAGTACGCGACGGTGATCTGACGTTCGCAGGCTCGAGCGGCGCTGATGATCTCTCGAAAGATGGCGATGGCCTGCTCTCTCCGGAGGGGGTGCAGGTTGGATTGTTGTAGGTGCTCGTAGATCTGCCTCTCTCGCTCGGGCGTAAAGAACGGCTTCCCTCCCGTCTGCTTGAGTTTGCCGATCTCCTGAGCCAGTTCGGTGCGTCGGCGCAGCAGCTCGAGCAGTTGACGGTCTATGTCGTCAATCTGCCTGCGTATTTCGTCGAGTTGCGGTGGTTGGGAGTTAGGTTCTGACATGGCGGTGGCTGGGATGCAGGCGCCAGCAAGAATTATCGGTTCGCAAGTCTCGGGCTCGAGCCGGGGCGCCTCACTGTTCGATCGGTGCGTACGGATTCTTGCCTGGCTTGTAACCGGGGATGTCTTCCTTCGGTACCCAAAACTCTCGTCCTGTGGACCACCACTCGACGGGGGGAAGATCGTCGATCGTGGTCGTTCCCGAGTTTCCGGACTTCGGGCTGTATTCGCCAAAGGTGTGCGCGTAGCCCTGGCCGACCCACGTCGCCGTCATATCCCCGCCAAACCACTGGATGTGCCGCCATTCACCCTCGATGACCGCTTTGCCGACGCCGAACCAGGTTTCCCGGTCAAAGCCTTCGAATTCCTTTCGGACATTGCCGGTGACTACCCGCGTGCCCTTGAGGCGGTAGATCAGCAACGTGCCTCGGAAGTTGATCTCGACGCGCCCCCTGCCGGAGATGAGGAACGAGCCGATGTCGCACTGCATCTTCATCACGCCCGATTTGCTCGGCTGAGAGGTTTCTTGCGAGGGAGAGGCGTTTTGAGCTTGGGCGATGGCAACGGCAGCCGTCAGAGCGACGGCAAGACCGGCAAAAATCCCGTACTTCGTGCGTATCGTCATGACCATCCGCGGCGTAATCTGTTATTAGGAACGCCGTTTCGGCGTTCCGCGTTTCGAGTCTACCTATTGAAAACGGATAGAATGACGTCTATACGATGAAGATCGGCGCGTGGATTGCGATTTTGATGGGCGCTCTGGGAATCGGGATGACGCTGTATGCGTTTCTCAGCTCCTCGAGCCCTTACGTGAGCGCCAAGGAAGCCGCGCAGCATCCCGGGATGAGGGTGCACGTCGCAGGCGAGATTGACCATTCCTCTGTGCAAACGAGCCTGGATGCGGGCGCTTTCGAGTTCGTCCTGATTGACGAGCACGGCGATCGCCTCCGCGTGCGCTACGGCAAGGCCAAGCCCGGGAACTTCGACATGGCTCCAAAAGCGTCCGTCAGCGGCTATTATGAGAACGGCGTCTTCCTGGCGGACGACATCAAGACGCAGTGCCCCAGCAAGTACGAGGCCTCGAGTTAACCCGTGAACCCCGTTGATCAATTCCCGCTCGCGCCCCAGTGGGGTGTCGCCCTCGGCTGGGTGGGTAAGGCTTTGGTCTTCTGGGCGATGGCGTTCTTCGCGGGGGCTGCGATCCTCTCTGCATGGAAGGACCGCCAGGTTTGGGTCGGTCGGTTGCTCGTCGCCGGAGGGCTGTGCGTCGTCGCCACGATGGGGACGTTGCTCGCCCTGCTGATGGGCGAGCAGTACCAGTACCTGTACGTTTTCAACAACACGACGCGGGACATGCCCACGCTCTACCGCTTCAGCGCGGCTTGGGCGGCTCAAGAGGGAAGTTTCCTGCTTTGGACGCTGATGAGCACCGTGTTTACGCTGCTGGCATGGCGACGAGTGGGCCACTTGCGAAGGTGGTACACGGTTCTCGCTTCGGTGTTCCTGGTGGCGATGCTCGCGATCCTCGCGTACGAGTCGCCGTTCAAGATTCCGGCTGAGTTGCTCGACTCGCAGGGTCGCATTCACATGCCTCCGACCGGAACGGGCTTGAATCCGGTGCTCCAGAACTACTGGATGGCGATTCACCCGTGGGTGATCTTCATCGGTTTCGGATCGCTGCTTGCGCTGTTCGCCTGGGCGGGCGCCAGCGCGATTGCCAAGGACACGACGTGGCAAAAGGCGATCCGTCCGTGGGCCGTCTTCTCGATGACCGCCTTGGGCACGGGTTTGGTGATGGGCGGCTTGTGGGCGTATGAGACGCTCGGCTGGGGAGGATTCTGGGCCTGGGATCCGGTGGAGAACGTGAGCCTCGTTCCGTTCTTGGCGACCGCCGCGCTCGTTCACTCGCTTTATCTCGCCGCGAATCGAGGGATGGCGGTCCGGTGGAACTTCGTGGCGGCCATGCTGCCGTTCGTCAGTTTTGCGTACGGAACCTATCTCACTCGCAGTGGGGCCCTTGCGAACGTGAGCGTCCACAGCTTCGCAAAGATGACGGAGGGGGCGCACGGGGTCTTGGCTGCTCTCGTGATTGGCGCCGTGCTGTTGTTTTTCGGGCTGAGCGTGCTCGCGTTCCGAGGGGTTCGCGCTCCGAAATCGAAGGCTCCAGGCCCTCGCGGGTGGGGGATGGTTGCGGGCATGGCTCTTCTGTATCTCATCGCTCTGTTCGCGAGTTTGGGCATGTCGAAGCCGTTCTTCTCGGCGGTGGTCGGCCAGAACGCGAGCGTCGTGGGCGAGGAAGTGTACAACCGTTTTGCCGCGATTCCGTATCTGTTCCTCATGGTCGGCATGGCGGTCGCTCCGTTTTTGGGCTGGAAGAAGACGCGTCCCGAGCGGCTGGCTCAGGTGGCGAACGTGACGCTGGCGTCGGTGCTGCTGTTCGGCGTGATCTCCATGGGTCTTGTGTTGGCCGGCCTCACCGCGGATCCGACCGAAGCCTCTCAGCGCCAGACGTTGCTCCAATCCATAGGCAGCCGGCCGCAGCTGATTCTCTTCTTCCTCTTGATCTTTGCCACGACGTTCGCGGTTGTCGGAAACCTTTGGCGCATGATCGAGCGAATCCGCGCCAAGTCCGGTGGCTGGGCGACGTTTCTCACGCACGTTGGCGTTTCGCTTCTCATGCTCGGGTTGGTCGTTTCACGGGCGTTCGAGAAGAGCGCGTCGGGCGTGATCACGCCCTCCCATCCGCAGCAACTGGTCGTCGGGCCCGCGGCGTATCTTGCGATGCTGGAGCGAATGCCGACGCACGAAGAGGTGTTCGATTCGAACTGTCGGGTGCCGATTCGGTTGGCGTCGCTTTCGGAGGGGTTCGACACTTGGGTAGCCCGGCCGGTGTTCTTCTATGAGCCGATGGCTGCGATGCTGCGAGGCGAGCTGCGCCCGGTGACGCGGCCGTACATTCGCAGGACGTTCCTGTATGACCTCTATCTCGCGATCGGCGAGCCGTCCCGCGCTTTTCAGAGTTCGTTTACCATGAAGCCCGGGGAGACGAGGGGCCTGGAGGACAACCAGATCCAGATCAAGTACGTCGCCTCGACTCGCGAAGGCGAGCCTGGGAAACCGGGAGCGAAGTTCGGCGTCGAGCTCCTGGTTTCGTATGAGGGTCAGACACACCGGGCGCATCCCACGATCGAGCTGACGCAGAACGGGATGGAGAACGTGGGCGCCAACATCGGCGCCGATTTCGTCGCGTATCTCGAGCGGTTGGATGCAGCGAGCGGCGAGGCGACCCTCCGGATCGATTTCCAGGAACCTTATATGTTTACACAGCTTTTCTTCAAGCCGCTGACGGGGTTGGTCTGGCTTGGCGCAGGTATCCTAACGCTCGGAGGCCTGTTTGCGGTGCGCCAGACCGCGAAGAAGGTGCCTCAAGAGTCCGATGAGACTGGTCAAGCTTCTTAAATCCAAGATTCACCACGCGCGCGTTACCTATGCGAACGCCGAGTACGTCGGCAGCATCGAGATCTGCCCGGACGTCATGGACGCCGTCGGATTGAAGGACGGCGAATACGTTCATGTTTGGAACGTCGAGAACGGGAAGCGGCTCACGACCTACGCGTTTCGCGGCGAGCGGGGCTGCATCGGTTTGAACGGAGCGGCTGCGTTCTACGCCGAGCCCGGCGACCGCCTCATCATCGCCGCGTTCACGTGGACGGACGAAGAGGTCGTGCCGCAAATCGTTCTTCTGGATGAACACAATCGAATCGTTCGGGAATTGACGCCCTTCGCACGCCATGGCTGATCTGATTCGCGCGATGGAGGAAGCGGGCGCGATTCTTCGCGGCCATTTCGTGCTTTCCTCCGGCAGGCACAGCGATGTTTATTTCGAGAAATTCCGAGTATTGGAGCAGCCGACGTTACTTTCGGAAGTCTGTTCCGAAATCGCCTCTCGGTTCGCAGACTCGGGCGCGGAGATCGTAGCCGGTCCCACGACGGGAGGAATCCTGATTGCGTTCGAGGTGGCTCGACAGATGGGGCTTCGCGCTCTCTACATCGAGCGGGAAGAGGGGAAGAGGGTTCTGCGTCGCGGGGCGCGGATCGCTCCCGGGGCGAAGGTGTTAGTCGTAGACGACGTGCTGACCACGGGGCTTAGCGTTCGGGAGGTTCTCGAGGTTCTCCAAGGCGCGGGTGCGGATGTGGTGGGTGTTGGCGTGCTGGTGGATCGCAGCGAATGCCCTCAGGATTTCGGGGTTCCGCTGTACGCTGCGGCACGGGTGGAAGCGAAGTCTTACGCCCCGGACGAGGTGCCGGACTGGCTTGCAGAGGTACCGATCCGGGAGCCTGGCAGTCGAAACTTGTAAGAAGAGACCGGGGAGACGCGTTCCATCGGGCGCGCTGGTGCCGGAGGTGGGATTCGAACCCACACGAGGTTGCCCTCAACGGTTTTTGAGACCGCCGCGTCTACCATTCCGCCACTCCGGCGAGGGAGACGGAAGTATACCGGCGAAGGCGGTAAGATTCGAATATCGTGGGTGCGAAGAAGCGCAAGAAACTGGTGATCATTGACGGGTACAGCCTGCTGTTCCGCGCGTTTTACGGCACCCGGTACATGAGCACGAGCGACGGCCGACCGACCAACGCCCTCTTCGGTCTTGTGAGCATGTTGTTCGTGCTGTTCGAGCGCGAGAAACCGGATTCCATCGTCGTTGCCTTTGATGCTCCCGGCAAGACGTTCCGCGACGAGGCCTACGAAGAGTACAAGGGGACCCGTTCGGAGACGCCGGACGACCTGAAACAGCAACTGCCCGTTGCGCGGGATCTCATCGCCGCTCTCGGCATTCCGTCCATCGAAGTGGAGGGATATGAAGCCGACGACGTGATCGGTGCGATCTCTTTGGATGCGGAGAAACGGGGCTACGAGACGATCATCGTTTCGGGCGATCTCGACCAGCTCCAACTCGTGGACGACGCCGTGCGCGTGATGACGACTCGGCGGGGTGTGTCGGACGTGGTGATATACGATGTCGCCGCAGTTCGGGAGCGGTTCGGTTTCGGACCGGAGCTGGTTCCGGACTACAAAGCGTTGGTCGGCGATCCCAGCGACAACATACCGGGGGTGCCCGGCATCGGCCCGAAGAGCGCCACAGAGCTGCTGCAGAAGTTCGGGTCGGTCGAGGAGATCCTCGCTCGCTTGGACGAAGTGCCGGAGAAGTATCGCAAGAAGATCGAGCCGTTCAAAGAGGAGATTCCGAAGTACAAGTGGCTCGCGACGATACAGCGCGATGTGCCCATCGAGTTTTCCTATCCTCCCTACTCGGTGTCGGAGGAGCAGCTACACGAGGCTCGGAGTGTCTTCGAGAGTTTAGAGTTCCGCATGCATGGCCGCCGCCTCCCCGAAGTGCTCAAGCCGTACCTTGTCGGTGGCCAGGGGGATCTTTTTTCTGTGCAGATGGGGGGACAGACGGCGGAAGTGGACGCGAAACCGGCGCGGAATGCCGAAGAGGTGATAGCTTGGTTGAACGGCCAGCCCTGCGGTCTCTGCGTTCTCGAGGATGAAGCGGCCGTTGCCATCGGCACCGAGGCGCGGACGTTCTCTCGCGAGGTGGGCGAGGAGCTGGTCCGGAGGATCCCTGGGCAGCTCCGTCTCCATCATGGAAAGAGTTTGCTGCGCAAGACCGCCTGTTTCGAGCGGCCTGCGTTCGATACGCTGCTCGCAGCGTATGTGCTCCAGTCCTCTCGATCGAATTACGACTTGGAGGACCTGGCGCGGGGTTACCTGAATGAGTCGCCCGATCCGAGTGCGGCTGGGGCGGCGTCTGCCATGGATCGGCTGGTCGAGCCCCTTACGAAGAAACTCGTCGAAGAGGAGCAATGGAGGGTGTACGACGAAATCGAAGCGCCCCTTGCGCCGATTCTGGCGAAAATGGAGCACGTAGGCATCAAGGTCCACGCGAAAGAGCTGGAGGAGTTCGCCGAAGAGTTGGCGGACGAGATCCAGCGCGTCGAGCGTGAAATCTACGCGATTGCGGGCGAGGAGTTCAACATCGGAAGTACCCAACAACTCGGTGCCGTGCTTTTCGAGAAACTCGGACTGCCCCCCTCCAAAAAGACAAAAACGGGGTATGCGACCGGAAGTGAGGTGCTCTTGCAACTTGCCGGCGATCACGAGATCGCCCGGCTGGTGTTGCGCTGGCGCGAGTTGACGAAACTCCGGAGCACGTACGCGACCTCGTTGCCCAAGCTGATCGCGGAGGACGGAAGAATCCACACGACGTACGAACAGCACGTTGCCGCCACGGGGCGACTCAGCAGCGTCGAGCCGAATTTGCAAAACATACCGATACGGACGGAGCTTGGCCGGACGATTCGCAAGGCGTTCGTGGCCGACGAGGGTTTTCAGTTGCTTTCGCTGGACTACTCCCAAATCGAGCTCCGTTTCTTGGCCCACGAGTGCCACGACCCGACGTTGATGGACGCGTTTCGTACGGGAAAGGACGTGCACGCGGCTACCGCCTCGCTGATGTGGAACGAACCGATTGACCAGGTGTCGCCAGAGCATCGTCGCTACGCGAAGATGCTGAACTACGCCGTCCTCTACGGTGTTACCGGCTACGGACTGGCGAATCAGCTCGGTGGCGAATTCTCCGTGAAAGAGGCTCAGCAGCTGATCAAACAGTACTTCGAGCGTTTCCCCAAGGTGCGCGAGTACATCGATCGGACCCTGGAGCTGGCACGCGAGCGCGGATATACCACGACATTGTTCGGAAGAAGGCGGTACTTCCCTGACATCCACGCGGGCAACCGGATTGCGCGGGCTTACGCGGAGAGGCAGGCGATCAACGCGCCCCTGCAAGGCGGATCGGCGGACCTGATCAAGCTCGCGATGATTCGAATTGACGAGATCCTCCATGGGAAGCGGACGCGAATGCTGCTGCAAGTGCATGACGAGCTGTTGTTCGAGTGGGACCCGAAGGAGGACCTGGTCGAGGAACTTCGCGAAGCGATGGAGACTGCGATGGAGTTAGACGTCCCGATCGAAGTGGACGCAAAGGTGGGGCCGAACTGGCTGGAGATGAGACCCCTGGAACGGAAGGTGCGTGCGTGAACTCAGCCATTCGCCCAAGCGTATCGCAGGTGCTCCGGGAGATTGCCGAAACGGCGCCCGGCGTGCCGCTGCTTGCGTTGGGACAAACCGTCTTTTGGGACGAGCCGGTCAAGGCTTTGATTCTGCGCGCCGCCGAGGAGTTGGGGCTTTCGATTCGCCTGGTCGCGGGCGTTCACGATACGGACTATTTCGCAAAACTGCCGGGCGGCGTCACTGCCGAGAAGCCGTTCGTCGCGCTCCCGCGAAACGACGGTTCGACGAGAGACTTCTGGTCGGCTGCGGGCGAATTCTCCGCGCTGTTCGGCAGCGAGACGCCGATCACGCGCGAAAGGCTTCTCCAATCTGGCATCAATCTTGAGCGGCTTACACGCGGCAACGCCTCCCTTCTCGATCAGGCGACGGAGGCCTGGGGCTGGCGCGGAATCGCGAGCACAGACCCGCGGCCGATGACGACGGCAGACATCCCGACGTCGCAGGTCTTCTCTTGCCTGCAAAGTACGTTTGAGTGGGCTTTGGACTTGACGGTCGAGCGCCTCTGTTTGCCGGAACAGCGAGAGATGGCTGTCAAGGTCAAGAACGAGCTGATGGGGATGCTCTGCGCGCATCTCGAGCACTGTCGAGGCCAAGATCTTGCCTCGTACTATCAATGTCTCTTACCCGAACTGCAACAGAAAGCGACCGGACGATCCACGACCGAAATCACCCGCACTTCCGAGCTTCTCCGCTTCAACCAGGAGACCTGTCGCCTTCCGCGATTTGCCATTCTCGATCTGTTCCTCAGGCCTGAGACGCGGGACATCGCGAAGCGAGCCTACGACGAGGCGGT
>RFHN01000263.1 GCA_003695835.1 Armatimonadota bacterium | reverse complement strand
GTTTCCAACCGCGTGTTGGAAACGCGAATTGAAACTCTTCGAGTAGGCATAAGCCACTCGATTTAGGGCTTCGAACTCGTTTCCAACCGCGTGCTGGAAACGGCAAGTGCACCGTTGGATGCCGTCTAAGCCAGGCCGGTCATCAGGCGGAGGAGGGGGGCGGGGGAGAAGGCGGAGCGAGGGAGTTCGCCCACCGCTCGGCCCTCGCGGAGGACGAGCAGGCGGTGGCAGAGGGCGAACAGCTCCGGCATGTCGCTGCTGATGAGGAGGATCGCCTTCCCTTCTCGGGCGAGGCTTCGGATCAGTTCGTGGATCTCCGCTTTCGCGCCGACGTCCACGCCGCGCGTAGGCTCGTCAATGAGGAGGAAGTCGCAGTTTGCCGCGAGCCATTTCGCCAGAACGACCTTCTGCTGGTTGCCGCCGCTCAGGTGAGCGACGACCGTATGCTCGCTGGGCGTTCGAATTCGCAACCTTTCGATGAACTCGCGCGCCAGAGCCGTTTCCTCTCGGGTTCGGACCACGCCCCATGGCGAGAGGCGGCGCAAGATCGGCAGCGAGACGTTCTCGGCTACCGACATCGTCAGCACGAGGCCGTGGCGTTTGCGGTCCTCGGGGATCAGGCCGATGCCGTTCGCGAGCGCGTGGGCGGGCGTGCGGGGCGCCACGGTTCGACCGCCGAGTCGAACGGTGCCGCGCGCCTCTCCGTGCAGGCCGAACAGCGTCTCGGCGACTTCGCTGCGGCCGGAGCCCACCAGACCAGCCAGGCCCAGAATCTCGCCCCTTCTGATCTCGAACGACACGTCTTCGAACAGGCCCGGCCTCGTGAGACCTTCGACTTGGACGAAGGGTTGGTCGGTCGGCGGATCGGGCGTGCGGTGGATGTCCTCTTCCAGCTCCCGACCGATCATGGCGTGCACGACCTCGTCTTGACTCGTTTCGGATGCGGGCGTCGTGCGGATGTGCTTGCCATCGCGCAACACAGTGATATATTCGCAGATCGCGAAGATCTCTTCGAGGCGGTGGGAGACGTAGAGGCAGGTTACGCCATCCTTTACGAGATTGCGGATCAGTTCGAGGAGGCGATCGGTTTCGGCGGAGGTTAGGCTGCTGGTCGGTTCGTCGAAGACGAGGATCCTTGCGCCCTGATTGAGCGCTGCGGCGATCTGTACCAGCTGTTGCTTGCTGATCGAGAGTGAGCCGACGGTTTCGCGTGGATCGAAGGCCGCACCGACGGCCGCGAGCGCCCGCTCCGCTTCTCGGATCATGGCCTTCCCATCCAACACGCCGCGCGCCGTCGGCATCTCTGCGAGGAAAAGGTTTTCCGCAACGCTCAAGTGTTCGCAAAAGAGAAGTTCTTGGTGAACGATGGCGATTCCGTGCCGCTTGGCGTCGGCCGGAGAGCGGAGGATGAGTTCTTTGTCGTCGAGGAGAATCCTGCCGTCATCTGGACGCACGATGCCAGCCAGGATCTTCCCGAGGGTGCTCTTCCCTGCTCCGTTTTCCCCGACCAGAGCGTGGCACGTCGCGCGCTGTACCTCAAAACTGACTTCGTCGAGCGCGACGACACCCGGATATCGCTTCGTGATACGGTCGAACCGAATCATGGGAAGCGGATGCACGGGACGGCCGGGCGCTCGGCGATCCTGAGGATCGGTGCGGTCTTGGCATCGTCCGCGATCGGCACAATCTCCCAAGCGATCAACCCATCGAGCGACTCAGGCTCGAGCATGTGGAAGGCGAGACGCGCGAGGGGCTGTCGAGATCGAATCAGGAACGCCCCTTTGGGTACGCGGACGGATCCCTTCTCCCAAGACCCCTCGAGGCGAACGAGGCGGTGGCCTTGGAACGGATTCCGCGCGCGCTGGATTTCTGTGAGTGAAAGCCACTCTCCGTCAGCCGTCCACTCCACGAGCGTACGCTCGACGACGATGCCGTGCCTCGCCAAGAGCTGCGCCGCCGCTTCCTGATCGGGCATGAGGACCCAGGCTTCCGGAGCCGTCCGATCGAGTGTCGAGCGGAAGCGGTCGTAGATCGGCATCCGAACGGATTCCAGCTCGCCGATGTTCAGACCGCGCGCTGTACCTTGTTTTTCCAGAAGGACAGGTTCCTCGCCTCGCGATTCCGGTTCGAACCGCACTCCGAGCGGTTTGCCTGAGAGTTGCGCAGCCTCGAGGTCGGCGCCGTTCAGAATCGTTTGGATGACCGTGGCGTTTTCGGAAGCGTAGCGGAGGACCGCATCCACGAACCACTTGGTCACCGCGATCCGCTGCTCGAACGGGAGATAGCTCATCGCTTCCGAGAGAATGCCGATACGGTTCCGCAATCCGACATAGTTCGTTACGTAACGACCTTCTTGTCCGTACGTGTACCACCCGTTGTTCTGAACGTTTCCGTAGTCGAAGAGTCTCCATCCCGCGTCCGCTGCCTTCGCTCGGATGTCGGGGAGCATCTTGTCGCGCACGAGCGCGAGAAGCGCAGGGTCAGTGTTCGGGTTGAGCGGGGGCGAGTAGGTGAGATGGTATCCGTGTCGCGTGCCGTTCGTGGTGTGCAGGTCCATCATGATGGCGGGGTCCCAGGTGTTATAGACACGCTCGAGCATGGCTTGCATCTCGGGGCTTTCCGCCTTGACTGCGTCCCGATTGAGGTCCAAGCCCTGACCGTTCGCGCGTTCACCGACCTGCTCCGGCCCGTCCTGCGAGGGCCGGTTTCTTCTCCCGTCGCCGAATTTTTCGTTACCATCCGTGTTATAGACCGGACAGACGAGGACGACCAAGTTTTCGAGCAGGCTCGGATCCTTCGCGAGATCTCGGAGAACCATTTGCGCCGCCTCTTTGCCCTCGACCTCGCCGCCGTGAATGTTGGCTTGGATGTAGACGACGACTCGGCCGAGCCGGTGGGCGGACGCGGGCGTGCTTGCTGCCGGCTGGGCGCAGACGATCAGGGGGATGTCGCGTCCTTCCGCGCTCTTGCCGGCTGTTTCCACGCGGATCGGGGCGCCCAGCTGTTGGAGCGTGCGCACGAAAGACATCACATCTTCGAGCGTGCTGGTCTGGCGGTAGTTGGACGCCTCGGCTTTCGTGAGCGGGTACTGGGGCGAAGAGACCTGTGCGAGAGCGAGCGTCAATCCGAGAAGCAACGCGGACATGCCGCGAGTTTACACGTTGTGCGGGGCTCCGCCCTCAGGGCATCCGGCCGAAGAGATCGTACTCCGCCGCGCCGGTAATCTCCACGTTGACGAACTCGCCGGGACGGTGATGTCCCTCTACATACACGACGCCGTCAATCTCCGGCGCGTCTCGGAACGAACGGCCGATGGAAAGCCCGTCTTCGGCATGCGCCTCGATCAAGACGTCGAGTTTGCGACCGATCCAGGCTTGGTTCTTCTCCAAAGAGATTCGTTGCTGCGTTCGCATGAGCGCGTCGTATCGCTGTCGCTTGATGCGTGCGGGCACTTGGTTGGGCATCTCTGCGGCTGGAGTGCCGGGCTCTCGCGAGTAGAGGAAGGCGCCGACGCGGTCGAGGCACGCCTGTCTGAGCCAATCGAGCAGATACGCGAAGTGCTCGTCCGTTTCACCGGGAAATCCGACGATGAACGTGGTACGGATGGCGCAGTCCGGCATGGCGGCGCGAAGCTTCTCGAAGAGGCGGAGGTACCGCTCGCCGTCCCAGGGCCGCTTCATTGCGCGGAGGATCTCCGGATGGACGTGTTGCAGCGGTATATCAATGTACGGCAGCACGTGCTCGAGCGAAGCCATGGCTTCGATGACTTCGTCGGTCAATCGGTTGGGATAGAAGTACAGAATGCGAATCCACTCGATGCCCTCGACGCGGTTCAGCTCTTTGAGCAACTGAGGGAGCATGAACTTCTGATACAAATCGTAACCGTATTGTGTAACGTCTTGCGCGATCAGATTGATCTCCCGCACGCCCTGATCCGCCAGACGTTTCGCCTCGTCCAACACCACCTCCAGCCGCTTGCTCGAGTGCCTTCCGCGGAAGGAAGGGATGGTGCAAAACGTGCACCGGTGATCGCACCCTTCGCTGACCTTGAGATAGGCCCGCCAGGGCGGCCCGCTGTGCACTCTTGGCGTGCGGTCGGTCCATTCGTGGTGCGGCGTGGGGATTCGCATCACCGGCTTGGCAGGAGGCGCGGCATCGAGCGCGCGGAGAATCTCGGCGAATTCGCCCATGCGACCGACGCCGACGTACGCATCCGCGCCGGGGGCGGCTTTTTGGATCGCATCCCCCTCGCGCTGAACGAGACAGCCAGCGACCACGACCTTGCCCGTCCGCCCCGATCGCTTCTCCTTCACCGCCTCGCGGATGACCTGGATGCCCTCTTCCTTGGCGGCGCGCAGGAAGCCGCAAGTGTTGATGATCGTATAGGCTGCATAGTCGGCAGCGGCGTTGATCTCGAAGCCAGCGGATTGGAGAACGCCCGCTATCTCCTCGGAATCCACGTCGTTCTTGGCGCAGCCAAGCGTAATGATCCGAACAACGGGCATGGGGCCGTGTTATACCACGCGAATGGTTCCGATCGCCCGAGAATCGAATCGAGCCAACCGATGTAGCGGCTGACGCGGACGTCATAGAAGCGTCCTCCGCTCGTGATGCCGTCGGCGACCGCGGAGTGGATTCCGGCAACCCGCCACTTGCCGTCCTGACCGCGGATCAGCGACGGGCCTCCGGAATCGTGGCCTGCAACCATGCATTCCTTCTCGACGGGTCCACCGTCTCCATACCGGTCTGGCGCTCCGGCAACGTCGAAGTCCATTCGCAGTTGGATGTCAGTCGCCATCGAGATCCGGTTGAAGCCAGCACGCCTGACCCCATCGGAGTTTGGCTTCTGCACCCACTTTCCTCCCCTGTTTTCGAATGTGTAGCCGTAACCAACGACGGCTGCGAGCTTTCCCATTTCATCGCTCTCTCGATAAGGCGGGTACCACTCGGAGAAAGTGCGCGGCGCGAATTCGAGCAACGCCAGATCTGCCGAAAGGTCGGGGGGCACGTAGACTCGACGCGGCGTGAGGGAGCCTTTGCCCTCGAGCCAGAAGCGCACGACGTTATCGGGAATCCGCTTCGTCGGCGTGTCGTTGAGCAGGTGTCGAGCGGTGAGGACCCAGCGGTCGCCGATCACGACCCCGGTGCCGTTGTACTTGGGTGGGTTCCCTGGCCACTGGCGTCCGACTCTGCCGACGGCCTTCCAGTCGGATGTCGGGTAGTCGGGCACGATCGCCTGGGCGACGGCTCCATAGAACGTTACGAGCACAAGACAAAAAGCGATGCGTAGGCAGGCCATCGTTGGTTTAGACGAATTGCGCGCCTCGAGGGTGCCACCGCGCGTAGTTCCCCGCGTCCGGCTTGCTGCAAACTACAATTGGAAGACGTATAGGGAAGGTATGCGTGGCAGTTGTGGGAAACGGAGTTCGTATAGGGCAGGCGCTTCGGGTAAGGAGGCTCCGCGGTCGCGGTTGGCCATGCGCGCTTGGACGACGAATTCTACGCCTTCCCTTTGCCAGAACTCAGTATGATGTAGGCGTTCAAGATGCGACGTGAATTCTTCTACTCTCTCGGTGTCGTGACTGTCCTCGAACTGTTGGCAGCCTTTTTCTACCCTGCGGCCCTCTGGTCTCTCATTGTAGTGATTCCTCTTGCCGCGCTGGGGCTCTACGATGCCTATCAAAAGAAGCATACGATTCTGCGGACGTTCCCTCTGCTGGGGCACGGCCGCTTTCTGTTCGAGCTCGTTCGACCCGAGATCCAACAATATTTCATTGAAACGAATATTGACGCGCATCCGATCGAACGGGAGATGCGCTCCGTCGTCTATCAGCGGGCAAAGGGAGAACTGGAGACGAAGCCCTTTGGGACGGAGCGGGATGTCTACCGAGTCGGATACGAGTGGGCGGCCCATTCGCTTGCGCCCAGCGAAAAGCCCTCCCCAGATCTCTATACCGTCGTCGGGTCCTCGCAGTGTGAGAAGAAGTGTCGCGCTTCTCTGCTGAACATCAGCGCCATGAGCTACGGCGCTCTGTCTTCCGCAGCCGTTCGCGCCCTCAACGAGGGGGCTGCGATCGGAGGGTTTCTGCACAATACGGGTGAAGGGGGAGTGTCCCCGCACCATCTCGCGGGTGGCGGGAAGCTCGTCTGGCAGATCGGCACGGGCTACTTCGGGTGCAGGACGCCCGATGGTCAGTTCGACGCCGACAAGTTTGCGGAGAAGGCGACCCTCGATAACGTCGCCATGATCGAGGTCAAGCTCTCCCAAGGCGCGAAGCCGGGACACGGAGGCGTCTTGCCCGGCGAGAAGGTGAGCCCGGAAATCGCACAGATACGCGGCGTTCCTGTCGGGCAGACAGTGATTTCCCCGCCCCGACACTCGGCGTTCCAGACGCCGATCGAGATGCTCGAGTTTCTCCAGCGTCTGCGCGAGCTTTCGGGCGGCAAACCGGTCGGTTTCAAAATCTGTATCGGGCGGGAACGAGAGTTTCTGGCCATTTGCAAGGCGATTCGGGAAACGGGGATTTATCCCGACTTCGTAACCGTTGACGGGGGCGAGGGCGGAACCGGCGCCGCCCCCTTGGAATTCTCGAACAGCATCGGCATGCCGGCGCGCGATGCTTGGGTGTTTGCAAGGAACGCCCTTGTCGGAGCAGGTCTCAAGGACGAGATCAAGCTCTTCGTTTCCGGAAAGATTCTGACTGGGTTCCACGTCTTGCGTGCGCTGGCCCTTGGAGCGGATGCGTGCAACAGCGCGCGCGGCTTCATGCTGGCGCTGGGTTGCATCCAAGCGCTTCGGTGCAACACCAACAAGTGTCCCACGGGCGTTGCCACGCAGGATCCTTGGCTCGTGCAGGGCCTGGTCGTCGAGGACAAGCGATTGCGTGTAGCCCGGTATCATGAGGGAACGCTCAAGAGTCTGTGCGAGTTGATGTACGCCATGAGCGTTTCGTCGCCGAGTGAACTCGATCCTTCCATGATCTATCGCCGCACCAGCGAAACGCGCGTCGCTTCCTACGCAGAGCTGTATGAATACCTCCAGCCTGGCTCGCTCTTGGACCAAACAGCCCCCGAACGTTGGCTCGAGCTGTGGCAGGCGGCAGATCCAAGGACCTTTGGCCCACCCGCACCTTCCGCGTAGGGAAAATCGTCGGTACAATAGAGGCAGGGCTCAGCGATGCTATCCGTTCTGGTCTGGGTAAGCACGATCCCGTCGGCGATTGCGCCGTCGGGTGTCTCTTCTGCGGCGGTGGTTTCGTTTGCCGCCAACGTACAGCCTGTCATCGCAAAGGCGGGCTGCGCGGCGCGAGCGTGCCACGGTGCGGAAGGCGGTCAATCCGGATTCCAGCTCACGCTCTTCCAGTACGACGCCTACGCCGACGCCGTCGCCATCGCCCAGGCGTCGAACGGCAGGCGCATCAACCGCGAAAGCCCGGCGGACAGCCTGCTGCTCAAAAAGCCCACCGGACAGGTGCCGCATGGCGGCGGAAAGCGATTCGACGTCAACAGCCCCGAGTACAAGGCGCTGCTCGAATGGATTGAAGCTGGGGCCAAGCCGGATGACGATCAAACGCCGTACCTGACGGACCTGACGATCCAGCTGCCGGTCGAGCGGTTCGAGAAAGCTAACCAGAAGGCTCAGGCTCGGGTCCTCGCGACGTTCAGCAACGGAGCGAAGAGGGACGTTACGGAGCTCTCGACGTTCAGCGTGACTGATCCCGGCGTCGCTTCGGTCAACGAAAAGGGCGAGCTCACCGCGCTCCGGCGGGGGGATGCGTTCCTGGTGGTGCGATTTGGTCGCTATGTGACGAATATCCCGCTCGTGATGGATATCCCGTTGGCGCGAAAGCCTCCGGTCATCGCGCGCTTCCAACCGGTCAACGAAGTAGACCGGATTCTCAAGAACCGGTGGGAGCGTTTGGGACTGGCGCCGAGCTCGCCAGCGGATGACTGGACCTTCGTTCGGAGGGTGTATCTCGATCTCATTGGAACGTTGCCGAAGCCGGAGGAGGCGCTCGCGTACGTGAATGACCGCTCGCCCAACAAGAAGGAAGAGCTGGTGGACATGCTGCTGCGTCGTCCCGAGTTCATCTACTACTGGGCGCAATGGTGGGGGGACATGCTCCGCGTCGAGAAGAACACGATGAAGGACCCGGGCGTTCGCGCGATCAGCCAGTGGATCCGAACTTCCCTTCTCGAGAACAAGCCTCTCGATCAGATGGCGAAGGAGCTTCTCACAGCCTCCGGGCGCAGCTTCACGGACGGCCCGGTGAACTACTTCCGCTCGACGCCTCGGATCGAAGACGCTGTCGTACAGTTCTCCAGGGTGTTCATGGGAGTGCGCATGGATTGCGCACAGTGTCACAACCACCCGTTCGAGAGCTGGACTCAGAACGATTTCTACAACCTCGCCATGTTCTTCCGACAGACGCGGATGAGGGGCGGACCGGACAAGGACGAGGTAACGGTGGAGGATCTGCCCAAGCCTCAGCCCTTCAACATCCCGAAACGGGCCAGGCCGACGCCTGCCCAAGCCATCTTGCCTGGAGAGCGCCAACCCGTCGAAACGAGCCTCAACCTGCGGCAGTATCTCGCCAGTTGGATCACGGATCCGCAGAACCCGTACTTCGCTCGCGCCTTCGCGAATCGCCTTTGGGCCAGGATGATGGGGCGGGGCGTTTTCGAGCCGTTAGACGATTACCGGCAAACGAATCCGCCCACCGACCCGGCGCTGATGGAGTCTCTCGCCGATCTCTTGAGAACGAAGAACTACGATATGCGCGCTTTCCTGAAAGAGATCGCGATGAGTCGTGCCTACAGCCTCAC
>RFHN01000262.1 GCA_003695835.1 Armatimonadota bacterium | reverse complement strand
GACGGGGCGCGCGTCTCGCTCATCCCGCTCGTACCCACCGAAGTCCGAGAGACGGACGGCCTCGTCTGGCCGGTTCGGGGGGTTCATCTCAGTCTCGGCGATCGTGTCAGCGTCTCGAATCGCGTGACAGGGTCGAGCTTTGGGATTCACTTGGGCGTCGGCGCGCTTGCCGTATTCGTCGAGCGAGACGACGAGCCGCCATGGTGAGTCTCACGCTGTCGGTCTGGGATCTGCTCGCTGTCGGTCTCATGGCGGCGGGCATTCTCACTCTCGGTTTCAGCGTCCGGTTGCGGGAGAACACGACCTTGCAGCTCTTGGCAGCGGGGCGAAACCTGACCCTGCCCCTGTTTGTCGCGACGCTCGTCACGACATGGTACGGCGGGATCCTGGGAGTGGGGGAGGCCTTCGACTACTTCGGTCTCTCCACGTGGGTGCTGCTCGGCCTGCCGTACTATCTATTTGGGTTGGCCTACGCGTTCCTGCTCGCGCCCAGGATTCGTCGGGAGGGGGCGATCTCCCTTCCCGAGCAGGTGGAGGCCAAGTACGGTCGCGTCCCGGGCATGCTCGTGGCGTTCTTGCTGCTGTTCTTGGGTGCGCCTGCGGCGCACGTGTTCATGCTGGGAACGCTGGTAAGCATGCTGACCGGATGGGGGCTCGTCCCCTCCATTCTCGTGGGTGCATTCGGAGGAACGTTGTTCCTCTACAAGGGTGGACTACTGGCGGACGCGCGGAGCAACCTGTTGTGTTTCACGATGATGTACGCGTCCTTCATCCTGATCGTCGTGCTCTCGTTCCTGAAGTACGGCTTGCCGGACCTGACGTCTCTTCCCGAAACCCATCGAAGCTGGGACGCCGGGAAAGGCTTCGGTTATGTCCTGGGATGGATCCTGATCGGGGCTTGGACGTTTGTGGATCCGGGATTTCACCAGCGCGTAACCTCTGCAGAGAATCCGACCACCGCGAAGAGGGGCGTGCTCGTCAGCGTGGGCTTCTGGATGTTCTTCGACCTTCTCTCTGTGACGACCGCTTGGTACGCCTTCCAAGCGCTCGGCGCGGGCAAGGGCGCGGAGCTCTTTCCGGCTTACGCCGACGCGATGCTGCCCGACGGCGCGAAGGGCTTCTTCCTCGCCGGAGTGTTCGGCGTCATCGTCTCGGCGCTCGTAGGTTACACGCTGGTAACCGGCGGCACCATCGGGCGGGACCTCTTGGGCAAGCTTGTTCCCACTGAGGGGAAGCGCGTTCTTCTCACACGCCTCGGCATCGCGCTGGCGACGCTGATCGGCATCGGCCTCGCGCTCGAGATTCAGAGCGTTGTGAGCATCTGGTACGACGTGGCGGGCATCGTTATCCCGGGGCTGCTGTTCCCGACCGTTGCATCGTACGTCGGTTTTCCTCGGCTCTGCGGCTGGTCGGCGGCGTTGTGTACGGTCCTCGGCAGCGGCGCCGCGCTCGCGTGGTACCTGCTGCAGAGGCAGGGCGTCGTGCCGACGATTGACGAGGGCGGCGTTATCCCTCTTTACGTCGGTCTCGCAGCCGCTTCCGTGCCTGCGATCGCCAAGGAGCTCGCCCGCCTGGTGGGTGGGCGGCGGTAAACTGGAGGCAGAGGTCGGATCATGTTTTACGAGAGATATGGTAGGGCGCGAGGTTTCTCCCTCAAGGACGACGAGGCTTCGAGCTGGCTGGACTCAACCGATACCGGCGAGTCCGATTTCGGCGAGACGACCAACCCGCCGGCGGATGCCTCTTCGGCGAAAGCGGTTCTGCGGGGTGCGACGCCGGCAGAGGGAGGAGCGGAGTTCGAGATCGTCGGGTCAGCCGTGATCGGTCGCTTCGATCCCAATGTGGGGCCTGTGGACGTGGACCTCGGCGGGCTTTCGGAAGGATCGTTCGTTTCCCGGCGTCACGCCAAGATCGAGTACCGAAACGGGCAGTGGGTCCTCGAAGACCTCGGCTCGAGCAACGGCACTTTCGTTCGCACGGGCGAAGACTTTGAGCGCATCTCCGGTTCGACCCCGCTGTGGAACGGCGACCTCATCGTTTTCGGCAAGCCGCAGTTTCTCTTCGAAGTCGCCGCTGGCGAAGAGCCTGGCGGTGACGAGGCTTCAGGGGCGGTTGAGCCAACCGGCGAAGAGCAGGACGCCTGACTTCGTCTCCCGAATCAGGTAAGCGAAAGGCCGGTCGAAGACGACTTCGTATCGCTCCGGGGCGGACGACGCGTCTTCTCCCATCGTGACGGCGGCGGCCTTCGTTCCTTCTTCATCCACCTCGACGAAGGTCTTGTGGAGCACGGTTTGAACGAAGAGGCGCTCCGTCGTTTCCGCGATGCCGTCGAATTCCGCCCGATCGGGGTCGAATGCCAGTTCCGCTCCGAGTGCCTCGAGGTCGTTGTTCAGATTTCGCTCGAACGTTGAGGTCCACTTGGGTAGCGCCAGGGCGATTTCCTTTGGGACGGCTTGCTGGAGCCACTGGTTCAGCTTTTCCGTGGTCATCGCCTCCAGAAGTTTCTTCGGGCTGGTGCCCTCGGATGGCAGGATCAGCGTCATGGCATATCGCCCTCCCGCATAGGGCACCTCGACGATCGTGGCCTGTGGGAGAAAGGCCGCGGCATATTGCCCTGTGCGATGCATCATCGGCACCTCGACCGTCTGGCCGTCGCCGAGATGGAACGGCCTGGGGACCGTTTGGGTGGGATCAAACTTGGCTGCCCAGTGACCTTCGAATGCGACCGCGTTGATCGCGATCATCACGGTTGAATCCTCAATCGCGTCTAGGATGGACGGAATCATCTTCCGCGTGTGCTCGTTCACCCACCCGTTGATGGTTTTCACCGAGTTCGGGTCCGAGAAGTCGAGCGTTACGATCTCCGCCTCGGCGGCCTTCCGCATGGCGTTGACGTACTCGTCCTTGGGCGAGAATTGCGTTCGCAGGAAGAGACCGTTTGCGATGCTCACATCCGGCTCGGGCTTTTCTGGGTCGAGCCGGTGTGCGAGGAAAGTGAGGGTCTTGATGGCGCTCTGCTGTTCAGTCGGCCCCGCCTTTGGGTCGCCGAGGACGGCGAGCATCTGTTTCTGAGTGTCGCCCGACGCTCCATAGGCAAGCATGCGAAGCAGGGATGCGATGCTGGTTGGCGAGAGCAGGACGTTCTCTTCTTCCGACATGTGTGCGAGCAGCCGGAAACCCAGGTCATTCGTGCTCGCCGCCAAGGGTGCAGGAACCGGCGGGGGAGCCGCTTCCTGTTTCCCGCTCGATTCCGTGCGGGTCACGCCTGGATTCGTGGGTGCCCCCTGCCCGCCGCATCCTAAGACCAGCACGAGGGGCAGCAGGGAGAAGAGCCAACCTTTTGCCATAGGAATAGGCTACCTGGATTCCGCTTCTGCCGTGGTCTGGCCTGACGGGACGCGGAGAAGCAGGATCGCGGCGAGGACAGCAAGCAAGCCCCCGACCAAGAACGGAGCCGAGGGCCCAAAGCCTGTCCAGCCCCCGACTCCCTGCCACAGGATCCCCGCCAAGACGCTGGCGGGAAGGGCTGCAACGCCGATCGCGGCATTGTACACCCCGTACGCCGTTCCCCGAGAATCTGCGGGCGTAAGATCGGCAACATACGCTTTTGCGCTCCCTTCGAAGAGGGCAGAAAAAAGCCCGTAGATCGCAAAGGCAATCAGGAGGTGCCATCCCGCACTCGCGAACGCCAACAACAGATAGGCGCTCGCATACATGGCCCAGGAAACTAAGATGACCCCCTTGCGTCCGACACGGTCCGACAGCTGGCCGGCCGGGCCGGACGAGGTCGCATAGACGAGGTTGTAGAGGAGGAGCAGCCCCAAGACGCCGGGAAGACTCATCCCTCTCTCCTGGGCGCGAAGAACCAGGAAGGCGTCCGACGAGTTCCCTAACGTGAATAAGAGGATCACCCCAAGGAACAGATAGAAAGGCTTGCCAAGCGCTCGAAGAGGACGTGTCGGCGGGGTGCCCGCCGCATCTCCCTCTCGGGAAGGCTGCGCTTCCTTGATGCCCAGCGCGAGCGCGACCACCGCAGCGGCAGCGGGCAGGACGCTCACCCAAACGATCCAGCGGAACGTGTGGCCGCTCAACTCCGTCTGGCTGCCCTGTAGCCAGAAAACGAGACCGATCGCGAGGAGGATTCCGAGCGCCGCTCCGAACGTGTCGCCTGCACGGTGAAATCCGAAAGCCAGGCCCCGGTCTTTGACGGGGGTGCTATCCGCGATGAGCGCGTCGCGCGGCGAGGTGCGGATGCCCTTGCCCACGCGCTCCACGAACCTTGTCCATAGAATCGCCTGCCAAGAGTTCGCAAGGGCGAAGAACGGCTTGGCGAACGTGGAGAGCGCGTACCCTGTGACGACCAGTCCCTTGCGGCGACGAACGCGATCCGAAATCCGCCCCGACGCGACCTTGAGAAGGCTGCTCGTCATCTCCGCCACCCCTTCGATCACACCGACGATCGCTGTGCGAACACCCAACACGTTGGCAAGATAGAGGGGGAGGAGATGGATGAGCATCTCCGTGGACGTATCCGTGAGAAAGGACGCAAGCGTGAGGGTTCGAACGTTCCTGGGTAAACGGCGCGCCCCTCGAGCGTAGTCTCTTAACCAAGTCCCACGCATGGACCTTCTCAGCACAATACCAGAGCCGGCAGAGGGAGCGGAGCTTCTTGCCCCGGCAGGAACATCCGCTTGGTGGAACCAGGTAAACAGCCGTTTAACGATGATTGGACATGCGCTCTTGTTCTCTGCTCTCGTAACTGCAGGGGCGGCGCCTCTCGCCTCCCCGCCCGTGATCGAGCCTTGGGTCCCGCCGGTTCTGCGCGACGACCTCAAACTCGAGGACCTGTTCCCCGACCGCCCATTCTTTGGGAGGACGGCTCGCAACGTCGAGTGGTCGCCGGATGACCGCTACCTCGCCTTCCTTTGGAATCCTGACGGCGAGCGCGGCACCGACATCTGGCTTTACGACGATCGCTCCGGGGAGATGAAGAGGCTCACGTCTGTCGAGACGTTCATCCCATTCGACCCGACCGCGAAGAAGACGGCCGAGAGGTATCAGCGCGAAAAGAAACGCGAGGAGGAGCGCAAGAACCTCAGCGAAGAGGAGCGGAAGAAGCTGGAGGAGCAGGACCGCAAGGAGGAACAGGAACTTCGCCGCCGGGGCGAGTGGGCGCCCGACTACGCCGGCATCAGCGAGTTCACTTGGGCGAACAAGAAGAACGAGATGCTGTTCGTGTACAAGGGCGACATCTATCGCCTTCGGATGGACGGCAAAGAGCCTGAACGATTGACGAGGACTTCAGACTCGGAGCGCTCCCCGAAGTTCACGAAGGACGACGACGGCTTTTACTTCCAGCGCGACGCCGGTGTGTATCGCCTCAAGTTTGGCTCCTCGATGATCGAGCAGCT
>RFHN01000023.1 GCA_003695835.1 Armatimonadota bacterium | reverse complement strand
GCTTGAGGATGCTTACTTCGTTACGAACCTCGACCGCCGAACGGAGCCTGCGGACTTCGGAAACCCTGTGCCGATGGCTCGCTTCTACGACCTCTTCACGAACTCCGCGATGGACGTCAACGTCCCTCGGATCGTCGGAAACTTCCAGGTAGCTCCGCCGAATGGGTATCCGGCTGCGCAGCTGACAGTCGGCGGCCCGATGTACTTCAACAGTGACCTGACGATTCACGGTCGTGTGGACGCGTACCTGAACCGAGACCTGGGGCAGCAGATTAATGTCGCGGGCGATGTCCGGTTCGCCGACGCGAACAGCGTTCTCAACCTCAACGCGATCACGGCACAGTCGGGCGTCGAGGTGATTCAGCCCGCCGTGGCGCTCCCGAGCGACGACCCGAACTTCACGACGCACGGCGGAGTGTTCCGCGACGGCCGACGCGGTCAAGACGCTCAGGGCTACGTTCGAGATAGCGTTTACAAGGATCCGCCTCTCGTGGATGAGGTGGACCCGAGCACCGGCTTAAAGCGATACCTGCTGGCCACCCGAAACAGCGGCGCCCTCGCGACGGACATCAACGGCAACCCGTTCAACCTCGGTCGCCTTGGTTTTGGGCGCGGCGTTTACATTGACAACTCCAGCGATCGCGGGCAGGACGCGGAGGACGGAAGCTTCACTCTGCGCTACGACTGGCTGAACCCGCATAACGGCCACAGCGCTTCAGGATGGGATCCGGGCGGCGCGCCGTTCTACGTGCCGAACGGTTGCTACATTCTCTTGACGCGCGATGGGTTCGTCATTACTCGCAACATTCGACGCAACAGCGACACGTGGCGCGACTACCAGCGAGTGGATACCGGCCGGCACACGCTTCGATTCAAGGTTGGCTACGGCACGAACCCGAACGAAGGGTTCCGAATCATCAATGAGCTGACGCCCGGCGTGACGAACTTCTTTGCGCCGACCGCCAACGACTTCGATCGAGGGCCGCTGTTCAATGGCGTCATCTATTGTGAAGGGGACGTTCGAATTCGCGGCGTCATCCCCGCCGGGCTGGATCCGAACAACTCGAACCGGCCGCTTGGCGTCCAGCTGACGGTCGTTTCGGGCGGGAACATCTACATTGAGGGCAGCCTCACGCGGGCGCACCCGACACGCTCGACGCTCGCGCTGCTGGCGGAGGAGAACGTCGTCCTCAATACGACGCAGTTCGTTTCGTGGGCGTCGGTGAACGAAGTGATCACCGACAACAACGATCCGACGAACCCGGGTCGCATCAAAGTCGACGACGGATCGCCGTTCGACGCGCTCGTTCAATATCCGCTCGACCCGGTCAACGGCTACACGTTCAACAACCCGAGCAGCGGAGGGAACCCGATTCGTCCGTCGCTCTTCCTCGCGCATGCAGCCGACTTCAACCGAACGGCTTTCATCAATCTGCTGATCAACGAGCCGTTCTCCGCGACGCCCGCACCGTATCACTTCGATCCGGCGGACCCGCGGAATGCGGCGATTCCGTTCTACGCAGGCCCGCCGATCCTGACCTACGGACTCGCGGATCCCGCCTCTCAGGTGTTGCCCGTGTTCGAGAAACGGAGCTTCCCGATCGTCCCGATCGGCCAGTTCGGCGCGAACTACACGCTTTTCTTCGGCGGGGACGAGAACCTGTTCCGTTTCAAGCTGGACAACACGATCGCACCTCCAGGACGCGGGCCGTACTTCCTAAGCCGCGTTACCGCAATGCCGATGGATGTCGAGATCCACGCAGTGCTCTACGCACAGAACGGCAGCTTCTTCATCATCCCCGGACTTTGGTTCAACCCGAATCCGAACGATCGGCGCGACGCGTTCACCGACGCTGCGACAAGGTTTTCCGCATTCAGCGCTTCGGCAGAGTATCCGTTCTACGGCGATCCGCTGGACATCAAGATTACGATCAACGGCAGCATCAGCGAGAACTTCCCGCCGATGATGAGCGATCAAGAGAAGTGGCTCGAGAAATGGGGATGGATCCCGGCCTCCTACGGCGCGAGCAACGAATTCATTCCCGACCAGCACTATCCGCGCGGCGCGGGCGGACAGCCGCAGTACACGAACACGTTCGTCCCGAATCTGTTCTTGAACTACGATCCGATGCTGATGTCCGGTCGTGAGAACGGGTCTTTCTCGCCGGGAGATCCGTACGTGCGCGTAGACGCTTTTGGCCGTCCGCTGCCGCCGATGCCGCGGTTGCCGGTGGGAACCCGTCTGCTTTACTTCGGCGAGGTGGAACCATGATCCGCAGAGTTATCTTTTCAATCGCTTTGATCGTGGCGGCGTGCCTTCACGCTGCCTCTCAACCTACCGCCTACGCGGATTCGCCGGTGCGAATCAAGTGCGGAATTCTGCTTCTGCCCGGGACGTCCGGGCCGGGTGGCGAGCCGACGAATGCGGACCCGTACGTGTTCTTCAACATGGAGCGGCGTTCCGACCTCAAGCCGCCAGCCTGGGAATTCGAGAACCCGCTATCGCCCGGCTCCGTGACGCCTCGAATCGCTCAGCGATGGGCGAACATCACCGGTGGCACGCCGTACACCGTCGGGCAGCCGCTTCTCAAGAACATGGCGGCTTACTGGGAGGTGGACCTCGGCTCGGTCGGCATCGAGCAGATCACGCAATACGACATTCTTCTGGTACATGCTCCGGGCACGTTGAATCTGAATCCTCTCGAGCGGGAGAAGCTTCGCGCGTTCCTGGATAGCGGCGGTGTCCTCTGGTTCGACAAATCTACCGTTCAGGCAATTGACGGATACAACGGCTTCCCGATCGCGTTCGCGACCACAAACGCGGGGGCGGCGCCGGTCGTGAATCGCCCGCTCCATCCTTTGCTCAACTATCCGTATCAGATTTCTGCGGTCGAAGCCGCCTTCCTGGGAGCGCACAACGGCTCGCACGCGATTGTTCAAGCGCGGCTCAGCGACTTCGGTCTTTCGGGGTTCCAACAGCTCGTTTCCACGATGGAGAGCGAGTTCGGGCTGTTCGTTCCGATTGTGACGAACTCGGCGGGAATCACGATCGGCGTCGCGGAAGTGGGGCAGGGCTACTTCGTCGTTACCTCGGGCAACGTCGTCTCGCCGATCAACGAGCCCGCCGGCGGCACGAACCCCGGTCTCGGAAGGAACTCTGGGCCGTTCGGCGGCACGAACTTTCAAGCGATTCCTCAACTCGAATTGAAGTTCGCCTACAACATCCTGGCGCTGGCGACGAACTCGCCCAACGAGGCTCGCGGCTCGCGCCGAACGAATGCCAGCTTCGATGAGGTCGGCGCGCCCATGGCGCTGAGCTGGTTGGAAGATTATGATATGGAACAGAACGACCACTCGGACTACGTTCCGCCGGTTCTGTTCCGCGGTCTGGTGTACTTCATCGCGCGGGAGCACGGCAGCGGCCAGTGGCGGCTCTACGCGATGAAGGCGGACCCGAATGACGATCTGGACAACGACGGATGGCTCGATGACGGATTCCAGGATGCGAGCCTGGGCGCCACTCGCGACCTCGTGTGGCGAAGCCAACCGTTCCCGTCGCGAACCGGCCCCGCTATGGCGGTTGAGGTCGCCAACCCCGCGAACGGCGTACCGGAGAATCAGGTCTATGTGCAAACCGAGCAGGGCGACGTCTACGTCTTCGACGCGTTGCCCATGGTGAACGGGCGGTTCGTCAACAATATCAACGTCGCGCCGGTCGCCGTCATCTCGCCGAACCCCGCAGCAGAGTTCCAAAGTGGCGTCGAGCACCGGGGTCCGTATGCGCCGGTTGCGTTCGATGGTCTGGTCTACATCTTCGATTCCTATCGGCTGGGTCTCGGTTTTGCCGGACGCGTGTGGGCGATTGATCCGACGACGCTCACCATCATGAACACGGGCAACGACTGGTACGCCCGGGGAATCGGTTCGCCGAACATCGCTTCGCCGAGCGGTCCGCCCACCGTCGGCTACATTCCGTCTGGCGACAACGCGACCGGCCTCGATGGCGTCATGTACGTTCCGCACCGTTCGTCGCTCGGCGGTCCATCGGTCGGGTTCACCAGCCTCTGGGTCAGCGTTCGGGGCGAATCGCCCGAGATCGTGAGCAACGACGGCTCGGTCATGCAGATTCGCACGAGGGCGGCGCTGAAGGGACTGCGGATCGTGGATACTGCGAATTCGGTCTTGGGCATCAAGCTGACGCTCATGGACCAGAACGGCAACCCGCAGCCTGGCTCGGTGCTCGCGAACTTCTTTGACGGCACAGTCATTCAATTCGCGCCCGGGCAGCTCAGCCTCGGCCTTCGCAATGGTGGTCCGCCGGCCAACTGGGGCCTTCGCATTGACTACCATATTGACTGGGGCACCGGCGCGGCGAACCTTGTGAGCCAGTTGATCCGTGGGCAGATCTTCCTCCCGGACGACATCAACCGCGAGGCGTTTGTGATCAAGTCCATGGCTCTCGCGCAAAACGGCAACCTTTTCGTCATTGCCGGCAACGAACAGCGCGGCGGCGCGTTGTTCTGTTTCAACGAGTTCACGCGCGGCGGCTTTCGATTGGTGTACCGCTGGGACCTCTACGATGCGTTCAATGTAACGCTCAACAACACCCAGACCGTTCGGATCCCCGCAGTGCTGGAGGACCGCGATTACATCAACACGATCTTCCCGTTCCTGAACGGAACGTTGACGCGGTTCCACTTCCACGGCGGCCCAACGATTTACAACGATGTCTGTTACGTTACGGTGGCGGCGGACAAGTTCATCTTCGGTACGCGCGTGCCCGTAGCATTCATCGTCGCGTTGGACGCCAATCCAAGACGTTTCGACATCCGACTCGACACGCCGATTCCGCCCGGGTTCCGGGTGCGCCAGCCGGACTACATGGCCAGCAGCAACAAGCTGACGCCCGAGCGATCGAACGTTTTGCAAGGCTCGCAATACGAAACACAAGGCAATGTGCTTCGTATCAGCAATATGATGCAGTCCACGCAGGGCCAGGTGCGGAACGGATTTAGCACTTCGCTGCCTGTCGTCGTGTCCGGCCAAGGGACCGGCGAGCGATTGTTCGACCCGAACACGACCGGTTCGAAGTGGAGTCCGCTGCTGTGGTACATCGCCCTAACCGGCTACCGGGTGGATGGTCCGGCGCTCGTCATGGGCAACACCGTGTATATGGCGGCCGGCTCCAACCTGCCCTCGATCCTCCGCTCGGGGAACCCCTTCCAGTTCGAAGGGCTGATGTTTGCGATGGACGCGGAGATTCCGCCGAACGATCCTTCCATTACGGAGATTCCCGGACGGCCTGGTCTCAGGCAGGTCAACTGGTTGCTCCCGTCGGCAGGCCCGCCCGGCTTCACCGTGAACAAGCACGTCCGATGGCCGTCGGGTCAGGGAGTGCAGAGCGTCCAGGACTATCGCGTCCGACTCGAGCAGACGGTGATGCCCGGCAGCCAGCAGGCGTTCGGCGCCGTGGGTGGCAGCGGGGCTGTCGTCTCGTGGGCTGATCACGGGATCTTCGGCTTCCGAAAGGCTTTGACCGCGGTGGCAGACGAAGGGCGCGTGGCGGAGTTTGACGCGGCAGGCTTCGTCCGGTGGACGAGCGATGTCGTGTACCAAGTCGCCCAAAACGGTAACAACACTCTGGTGCAAACTCGAAGACTCGAGCGGCCAACCAAGGTCTACCGCCTCGGCCAGACCGAGTATGTCGTCGTGGATACGGGTGGAGACCGCGTCGTGCGGATAGACCGCTCGGCGGGCGAAATCCGCTCAATCGAAGGGTTCATTCTGGACACCACGTATCGCCCCGCCGGCTACGTGGAGGGCGAGCCGACGAAGCTTCGGCAACCCAGAGACGTCACCGTGTGGGTGGATGTCATCCGGCCCGGCGATTACCCGCTTACCGGCCCACCGATTACTCAAAACGAGCTTTGGGTGCACTATCTGATCGCCGACACGGGTAACCGGCGCATCCTTGAGCTCGTGGACCGTTATTACATTGACGCGAACTTCCGCGTGACCGGAGTGGTTCGAAACGCGAACGGAGACCCGCAGCTTGGCGTCCTGATCTGGCACACGCCTCAAAGCTTCAGCGGCAAGACGTGGCAGTTCACGACGATCCAGCGCATGTTGATCGGCGTGGACAACAACGGGAATAACAAGTTCGTCTACGTGGCGGGTGTCGGAGACATGATGCCTTCGCGCGTAGACCTCGGTCTCGACCCGCCTGATCCGGTTGCGCCGCGAGAAACGGGCAACCTCGGTGGACTGGTCATCTTCAGTCGGGACGGTACGGAAGTCGTGAACGAGATCACCGTGCCCGGATTCTATGCGGGAACGCGCAAGATTCGAGGCGTCAACAGCGTGTCGCTGCGCGGGATCGGCCTCGACGCCAACGGCGATATTGATTTTGCGATCCTTTACACGGACGCAACCGGCGTCTACGAAATCGCTCGCAACGGCTCCGGCCAGTGGCAGGCGATCTGGATGATGCCGAACGAAGTGTATCGCCAGATCCGCGGCGTCAACTTGCAAGCGGCGGCAGCCCGGCGCACGATGATCGGCGATGTGATTATTACGAATAGTTGGTATGGAACGGATCCTTCCGGGGCTCCGTTCTACGGCGAGATTACACAGTGGAGAACGAATATCGACTTCTCCCAACAGGACCTCGGTTTCAGCAGCGCGGACATCCAGTCGGAGATCCCGCCTGTCGTTGGAACGCGAGGCATTCGTCTGCCCCAATTTGCAGATAGGAACTAAGGTGATTCGAAAGTGAGGATCTTTTTGGCAATGAAACGAAGGCTGTTTGCTGGAACGACCATTCTGGGTCTTCTCGTTGCGTTCGCGGTCGCGATCGCACAGGGCGGCGACAGTCCGACCCACCGGGGTCAGCCGAGCCGCGTTGGTCGTAACGTGGATCCGCTCGAGCCTGGCCCGGGCGTAGCCAACTTGCGCTGGTGGTTCCCGCTTCAGCGGGATGTCGGCGCGGATGTTACGGGAGACAACGCGGGGCCAACCTACAGCGAGACCGGAACGTGGGCGACGCCGGCTCCCTTGGAGGAATCGGGCGACTGGTTTGGCGCTCCCGGCAATCCGTATCGCTACGCTTTCGTCGTACCGAGCAATCCGGGCGACCAGACCTCCGGCGCCACCGCAACCGCAACCTGGACGCTCCAACAGACCGACGGCATCCAGCCGAACCAAGTCTACGCGCTGAACGTCTGGTTCCCCAGCAGCGGCACCATGCCAGGCGGGGTACTCTCGCCGAACTCCGAGTTCGCCGTCTACAAGATCGAATATGACTTCGACGGCGTCAACTACCAACGAGAGTTCATTGACATCGTCCCACACCTGGGAGGCGGCAACTGGGTTCGCCTCGGTCGGCAGTTAGGCACAGACGATCGCATCTTCCCGAGCGGCACCGGTGGCAGCATTCGAATCACTCTGTATAACACGGTTCCTCGAGATGACGATGGGAACCTGATGGGGCCAACGAACAACCGTATTGTCACCGCGGACGCAGTGCTCGCCGTGCCCTCCCCAGGAAATATCTTTGCATCGCCGGTCGTCAAGCGGATCGGTCCCGGCCCGAGCGACACTCTCGTCGTGGTGGCTCGAAACCAGGCGAGCGCGGACCCGACGGACCCAGACGGGCTTCGGGAAGTAACGAGCGGTACCGTTCACGCGATCGAGGCCTCCGGCCCGAACATCAGCCTGGAGCGCTGGCGTTGGTCGCCAAGCCTTGTGACGAACAAGAACATCGTCGTAGACAACACCAACCCTCTGTTCTCGGCCGACTCGGCTTGGGTTCAGCCCAACCCAATGGCGCCCGGCTTCTTCGGGAGCAACTATCTCGCCGCACCCGTTGACCTGACCTATCCTGGCTCTGCGAGAGCCACTTGGGCGCCGGACCTGGGCGCGAACGTGAACACCTTTGACATCTGGGTGTGGTTCCCGGGCAGCGACGCGACGAACTTGCACGCTCGTGCAGCTCGCTACGTCGTTCGGGAGGGAGCGCAACAGTTCGAGTTCTTCGTGAATCAGGACGTGGGCGGGCGTTGGGTCCGTATCGGAAACCGGCCGTTTACGCATGACCCCGCCAACGGCGGACTGAGGCTTGAAGTTTGGAACTACAGCAACGACCCTGCCGACGCGGGCCGCGTGGTCGTCGCCGACGCGGCTATGTTCGTCGGGCAGACGTCTGGCTCGATCTACAGCACCCCCACCATCGCCCAGGTCAACATTCGAAAGAGCAACAATGTTGTAGAACCTACGGAATGTGTGTTCGTCGCCGCCGAGGACGGCCGCATCTACTGTCTGGACGCCGCGGGGGATGGCAACGGCGGCACGATCGTCTACTGGGCCTATCCGTCCATCCCGGACACGAACGATCCGAACTGGAGCGACCCGAACGACAGCATTGACGGCCCCGAGGGCAACCGGATCCCTTGGCCGACGGACTTCGGCGTTAGCTCGATGTTCGTCCAAAACATCGGCGGCAAGGATCTCTTGTTCATCGCAGCTCAGAACGGCCGGATCTATGCGATTGACTGTATCGGGCGAGGCGATTACGACTCAACGACGCAGAAGCCGGGGACGACCATGCGCGAGTGGACCTGGCCGAAGGCCAAGTACGACAGCGGGACGAACTCCCTCGAGGTTGACCCGGCTCGCGGTCCGTTTACCGCTTCGGTCGCGTACGATGCCGTCAACAACCAGGTGATTGCCGCGGGGATCGAGGGAAGAATCTTCGCCCTGGACGCTCCCGGAAACGGCGATCAGACGACCAACCTCAACTGGGCCTGGCCCGATTTCAACGACCCGCCTGTCGGGTCCATCTCCGGCACGCCGGCTGTTGGCGGCGGGAAGGTGTACGTCACGTCCTTCGATGGCCACGTGTATGCGAGGGACTTGACGGGCGACCAGAACCCGGCGCTCAACTGGCAGTTCCCGGACGTCAGTCAACCTGCCCTCGATCCCTTCTCGTTTACGGGCGTCTGTTACGTGCCCGGCGCTCAGGTCGGGTTCGTGCAAGACCTCGTTTACTTCATCAACGACAACGGGCACTTCTACGCCTGCCAGGCAAACGATGGCACCCTCGTGTTCGACTCCAACGACGTTCCGGGAGGCGCTTCGAGCTCGCCGTACTTCACGCAGATCGTTCCATCAGGCTTCGCCCTGCCGGAACCGATGATTACCGTCGCCACGAACGATGGCGCGTTCCTTGGGCTCTATGCCGATCCAGCCCGAACGAACTCCGCGGGCGGGCGCCTCGCTTGGGGTTGGCAGTCGCGCGGCAGCTCAGCGTTCGCTTCACCCGCGGTTGCATACGGATGGATGTATCACGCCGGCGAGGACGGCTACCTCTACGCCTTCTCGACCGGTGGCTTGATCTCGAACGACACCCTCCCGCCGCCCGGTGGCCAGATCGACACGCCCGACAGCGGCGGCAACAACTACACGGACCTGAAGTACAAGTTCATCTCGCAGGCGGACTACGTCCAGCTGCGCCAGACGCCTCCGGCAGTGGATCCGTCTGCGGTGGCGGACATTTACGCGCCGAACACGCCCACGCTGGAATGGGGCGAGCAACTCTACATTGTTGCGTATGACTTCCCATACCAGCCAACGGACACGATTCAGATCCGGTTCCAGTTGCGCGGCCCCGGCGGGATGAACATTACGCAGGACCGAACCCCGGTCGTGGATCCGTTCAATCCAGGTAGGGGGCTTGCGGTGGCTCGCATCCCGTTCATCGGGTCAGGGCCGAACTTCCTCACGCCCGGAGAGCGGTTGAACTTCGACGTGTCGGTGATTGACAACAACCGGGTCACTCCGACGCCCGCTCCGGCTCGCGACATGACGGTGCTGAACCCGCTGGCGGTAACGACGGTCAACCAGATCGTTGGCGTGCCGCCGGCTGGAAAGTCTGTCGGTTGGAGCCCGGATCCGAACTTCACGTTTGGCGGTACTTTCGAGAACCACATCAACGGCAGCAACAACAAGCGGATTCTCAGCTCTGCCGGCCAGGTCGGTCACGGAAGCAGCGAGCGACAGACGTTCTTCGTCTCGGACCGCAGCCGTATTGTGGATCTGGTCGGTGGCGGTTTGTCTCAGGTCAAGATGACCCGAACGGACGCGTTTTGGCGGGGCGGAGCCGCCGCCGTCATCAAACCGATGCCGTTCGCCGGTTGGGAGGTGATGCCCACTGAGCGCCCGAATCTCAGCCCGGATTATCCGGACATCGATCGGTCTGACATCGGCCTGATTGCCGACCCATTCGGGCAGGCGGTGGATCCGACGGTGGATCGCGCTGGCGTAAGGCTGTCGCCGCCTTCCAACTACGACCCGAACAATCCGCTTACGAGGATTCTCGAGCCAGTACGCTTCGACTTCTCATTCAGCCCGCCGCGATACCAGCCCGCGAACCTGACGCCGTTCGTAGATGCGGCTGGGGAGACGCTGGATGGCGGATACGTGGCTCGAGCGATCGTCTACGTGGACAGTAACGGCAACGGACGAGCAGACGGGATTGAGGATTCCTTGACAGACCTTCCGCCGCGGCCGAGGCGAGAGGCTTACCGCGGTCTGCGCGTCGGCGGGAGCGTTCCTGTGGACGCGTCCATCATCATCGCGGAAGAGACCGTGGACGTCGGCAGCGAACCGCACAGCCTTGGCT
>RFHN01000261.1 GCA_003695835.1 Armatimonadota bacterium | reverse complement strand
CCTCCCTGCTGCGCAGAGGGATCGAACGCATAGGCGAAGATGCGACGAACGTCGTCGAGCGTTGAATCTCTTCCGTACACCGGCATCGGCTGACCCGTCAATTCGTTGAAGCGCCGGACGTCGTCGAGGCCCATCACGTGATCGGCATGCGTGTGAGTCAGCAGAACCGCGTCCACGCGTTCGATGCGCTCTCGTGTGAGTTGGAGCCGTAGTTCGGGTGGCGCGTCCACCAGCAGACCGCTCTCTCCGTCCGTTACGTAGATCGCACACCGCGTTCGGTGGTTCTTGGGATCCTCGCTGCGGCACACCTCGCACGAGCAGGCGACCATCGGCACGCCGTGACTCGTACCGCAGCCGAGGACGACGACTTCCATCAAAGCATGCCGGCGCGCTTCAGAACCTCATAGCCGACAAACACGGGCGGCGTTTCCGTGTAAGAACCGATGCGCTCCAACACGCGCGCGAGGTTCCGTTCATCGAATTCCGTCAGTTCCGGACGCTCCTTGAGCTGGTCTACGCAGATCTGGATGCACTTTTCGAGGAACCGCGCTCGGTTTTGCGCGAAACCCTTTTGGTGAAACTCGCCATACAATGAGCTGATTCGATCGAAGACGTCTTCCCACACGGAATAGGTCGCGACGCGCTGCCCCTCCTTCTCCGCAGCCTGGGCGCGGATCCGTTCCGCCTCCTCGTCGCGCTTCTTCGCGTTCAGCCAATCGTTGATCGTAATTCCGTCCAAGACTCGAACCGTAACCGTCTTGCCCAGGCGCCGACCGATCTCCTCTTCGATGGCCCGCTTGGTCGCCACGTGGTTCAGGTGGCCCTTGAGGCTGTTGTCCTGAGGCCGAAGCCCGATCACGAACACGTCTTCATCCAAGGTGATCGGGACGGCGCAGTTCAAGGCAGTCCAAACGTTGACGCCGGTTACTTTCTGCTTGATGTCGTTGAGCGAGTCGTTCCAAAGGTCGTAGACGTCCATCCGCCCCATTATGGCGGAAAGCGGTTTCTGGGTACGCTTCTCCCGTGAACCCCTATCTTTTCCATGCTCTCGAGACTACGCCCCGACTCATCCGCCGAGCCTTCGACCGAATCCCAGTCGGGAGCTGGGACACGCCCACCCATCCAGACCGCTTTACACCGCGGCAGGTCGTCGCGCACCTCCTCGATTGGGAGCCGATCCTGCGCCAGCGAATCCAGCAGGCGGTGGATAGCCCGGGATCTACGCTCCAAGTGTGGGACGAAGGGGAAAGGGCGATGACGGAGCGCTACGACGAATGGGACCCCGTCGAGACGCTCGAAAGATGGGCCGAAGAGCGCAGCCGGACGGTCGGGTATCTGCGCTCTTTGGGGGAAGAAGATTGGGCTCGCGAGGCGCTTCACCCCGAAAGGGGGACGATGTCGGCGGCGGACATGGCGAACATGCTGCCGTGCCACGACCTGTATCACTTAGAGCAACTAACTTCCTTTGCCGACGCTCTGACTTGACGACGTCCTCGTCATTCGATCGAGTGTCGCTTCGAGGATCGGAACGGTTTGCGCCAACACCGTAAACACCAGCGCCTCGCGGTACACGCGCTGAGCTGGGTGTCTCACGGAGTTGCCTTGACCGCCACTTGCCGCCACGGCTGCATGCGCGCACCTTCCGGCCAGCTCGATCGCCCAGGCGCGAGCGCGGAGGCTTCTCTGCCGATCGCTCCGATCCTGCATGGCGGCGTAGGCTTCCGTTCGACAGCGCATCAGCTCCTCTTCCAAAACATCGGCCGCCCGTCCGATCGCTTCGATCGGCTTGCGCTCGAAGGCCTCGCGCATCACGTCAATGCCCGCCCCCGCGCACCCCAAGGCAAACGGCGACTGGAGCGCAATATTGATCATATCGTTGTCGTGGATCCAGTTTCCATCGCGCAGATACAGGGTGTCCTCGTCCGGAACGAAGAGTTCCCGAACCTCCGCCGAAACCGTCTGACCAACCTCCATCGAAGCCAGCCTCATGATTTCGGAGGGGATGAACCGGTCCGTCGCCTTCATCTCGACGACGCCGAACCACGTTTGTCCGTCCTCCGTCAGAGCCGCTGCCACACAGTCCTGGAAGATCCCCCAACCGGTTAGCCAAGGCATGCGGCCATCCAGTATCCACCCGCCCTCGGTCTTTCGCGCGCTCAGGACCGCTTTGCCCGGCTTGCGCAGCTGGGAGAAGGCGATCCCGCTCATCCTCTCCCCGCTGCACCAACGCGGCAGGTAGCGCTTCTTGAGATCTTCGTTTGGACTCTGCGCGAGGAAGCGCACCGCGCTCTGGTGCTGTGTCTGTACGAACGCAAGCGCTCCGCTGCACCGCGCGAGAGCCTCCTGAAAGGCGCGAAACATGACATCGGAAACATCCATGCCCCCGTACTCTTTCCCGGCTCGCAGCCCCAGAAGGCCGCGGCGGGCCATCTCCGAGAGGCCTTCCCGGATCGCTTCGACCTCCGCGTCTAACTCCATCGCCCGGGGGCGAACCCAGGCAAGAAGGAAGTCGAGCACGTCCGGCCCGAGGTCGGAGAAGGTAGTTTCGATCGCCTTCATCGGCTCCTATTCTACGACACGCCGGCCTGCCGCTGGCACAAACGGAGGCTGTTCGGAGTATTCTTGACCAGCAAGTGAACCGATCGGGCACGTGGCTTCTCTTCAGTTGCGCCGCGCTTCTGCTGGCGACCATTCCCGGGTGCCGTGAGCAAGCGGAAGCGGGGACCCGACCGACTGCGCCCGTAGCCGAGCCGACGAAAGAGACCAGGACCGCAGCCGAACTCATCCGGTCCGCTCATGAGGCTCTGACCCTTGCAGCCGGCATGCCGGCTCCTCTTTCTCCCACGAGCACGCGCAAGGAACGCCAGGAATACCTGCAAGGAATGGCACAGCCCCTTTCGATTCTTCTCAGCTTGCCGGACGCCCAGGATCGAAACAAACCGTTCGAAGAAAACGTACCGCCCGATCTCTTTGAACGTTGCGCCGACCTCTTCGCCGTCGAACTGGCCGACGCGATTGACCGGGACGAGCCTCAGCGCGCATCCCGCGCCCTCCTCGCGGCCTTCGCATACTCCGATGAGATCGCCTCGAGGTCCGTTTCTCAATGGGTTCGGGCAAACGGTCTCGCCGACCGGCTGTGCGTCGGGATCCGGTCGGTTGCCGGACAGGTGGAAGACCAGATCGCCGAACAGATTGAAGCGACGCTCAAGGACATCGCAAGTTGGAACGTGGATCCCAGGCCGGCCATCGAATTCTCCGAGCGGCGCGTGGAGGAATGGCGAGCGAAGGCAATCTCACAGACTCCGGTGAGCGGCCTGCTTGCGACCTACGGCACGAGCCTGAACGGACGCCAAGTCCTCTCGCCGGAACTTGCGCATCGCATTCGCTCATTGGCACAAGCAAAGGGGAATGCGGAACTGCTCTCCGCCGCGACCCTCAAACCGGAGGTCGAGATCGCCGCTGAGGCTCTCCTCTCGTTCCTTCGCGCCGCGCCCCAGAACCCTGCAGCTGCCGTGCCGCTCCCGGACGCCGAGCAACATCCGATCGCGCTGCTCTTCGTCCTGTACTTCCGGTCCGAAATGGAGTTGGCGCCGCGGCTCGTTCCGCTCCGACTCGAAAGCATCCGGCTCGTCTCCCTCACCGCGCGAATCATCGCCGCCAACTTCCCCAAAGACCTCACGCCGTTCGGCGAGGACGCCATTAGCCCAGTTACAAACCTTCTCTTTGGGTACAAGGTGGACGGAGAAGACTTCGAACTGCTGCGCCCGCGGTAGGAAGGCCCAATCCGAAGCCAGATGATTGTAAGAATTCGAGGAGAGCTTGCAGAGATCGGCAGCGATCACGTCGTTGTGTTCGCGGGGGGTGTGGGCTATCAGCTCTGGGTGCCCCGCTCGGTCCTTGCGGAGGCCCCCGAAATCGGCGCAACCGTAGACCTACACGTGCGGCAGATCATCCGAGAGAACGATATCGTCCTCTTCGGATTCGCCACGCTCGACGAACGGAGAGACTTCGACGCGCTTCTCACCGTGTCGGGGCTTGGGCCGAAGACGGCGTTGGCGCTCCTCAGTGCCCTCGGACAAGAGAGGTTACGGACGGCGATTGCCCAAAAGAACGCCGACTTGCTGGCCACCGCCCCCGGCGTAGGCAAGAAACTCGCCCAGCGCGTCTGCTCGGAGCTCTCCGAGAGCTTCCAATCGCTTCCCACTACAACCGAGGGGGGAGG
>RFHN01000260.1 GCA_003695835.1 Armatimonadota bacterium | reverse complement strand
TCCCAAGGATCCATTGCCAGCCTCGTTCCATGCCGTCGGCGCGGGCGAGAGTGAGCGCAAAGTCTTCGATCTGGGCGGCTCGACGATCCGACCAACTCCCCAACACGGCAGCGCGCTCCCAGTAGGCTGCGGCCTCTTGGTCGCTGCGGGAGCGGTGCGCGAGAACGGCCAGCATCTGGGGCCAAAAGGCGTTGTCGGGCTCCGCCTCCGCGGCGCGAGCCAAGAACTGGGAGGCCACCCGGGAATCCTTCGGATTCACGAAGGCCTGGCCTCGAACGTTGATGCGTCGGGCGATTTGGTAACTGAGGACGGAAAGGTCGTATAAGGATGCTCCCTCCGGCGGTGGCCGGCGGATCGCCTCCGTGGGCGCCTTCGCGATCGGGTGATTCTCAACGAGGGACTGAAGCGGCTCCTGGTCGTGAAAGCCGTACAGAAGGAAGGCGCGAGAGGTCGGGTGAAGGAAGAGAGCGGCTACGATGCCAAAGCCAACGCCTGCCAACAGACGCTGGCGAGGACTCATGCTCGTTCGCTATCCGCGGTCGCTCTCTTCGAGAGCGGGCGCGGGCTCTGCCTCTTCGAACAGGTCAATCCGGACTTTCGCCTCCGCCGTCGGCTGATCGTCGGGCTTGAGCGTCGGTGTCACCGGTTGAGAAGTCAAGACGTGAAGCATGGTCAAGACGGCCGCCGCCGTGGTCAGCGCTGCGAGAAGGGCCGGACGCCACACATTGAGTTTGTCGAGCACTCGCGACTGTACGACTTCCTCCTCCACCTCGTCCACGAAGGACTGGCTGCCCTCATGCTCAATGACGGCGGACTGAAGCACGTCGGCAAGCAGCCGCATGTCGGTGGAGTAGCGGCGGCATTCCTCGCAATCCGCTGCATGATTGCGAAGGAACGTCAACTCTTGCCTGGACAGCTCCTGCTGATCGAAGGCCGAGAGGTGCCGGAACCACTCGCAGTCGCGTCGCATGGAAGGTTAGTACGACTCCTCCTCACGGGTTGCGATGTTCCAAAGAGCGCGGAAGCGCTCCCGGGCGGTGTGCAGGCGGGAGCGAACGGTACCGACAGGCACGCCCATCGTTTCGGCGACCTCTTCGTAACTCATCTGTTCCATCTCCCTAAGCACAAGAGTTAGACGCAAGTCGGGAGGCAATTGGTTCAATACTTTCTCTACCAGCATACGCGTCTCGATCGAACCGCCCTGGGCCTCTTGACGAGGCTCAAGCTCCGCCGGCTCCGCTCGCTTGACGCGGAGGCGATCCACGCAAAGACGCACGCAAATACGGTAGACGAACGAAGCGAATGCGCGGTCGTCGCGGAGCCGATGCAACTCCCGAAATGCCTTGAGGAACGCTTCCTGAGCCACGTCCTCGGCCTCCATCGGGTCGCGAAGAACGTTCGCGGCCGTGCGGATCAACCGGACGCGATGACGGTTGACCAGTTCGCGAAGCGCGTTCTGATCCCCTTGCCGAGTGCGCAGGACCAGCTGCGCCTCTTCAGCCTTCGGATCAACCGCCTCGACCGATTCAAACGGGACGGATGCCTGAAACTCTTTCACTTTCTCTCCCTGCAGGTCCCTCCATTCTAACATACTTTCCGGTCCCGCGTACCGAAATCCACTACGAAAACCCTCAAAAATACGGGAAATTCACTTGGTCGTATGCTCGTATTCGCGCAGCGCTTTCGAGCGGTACCACAGTCCGGCAATGCCCAAGCACGCGATCCCGCCGAGCAGCACAGAGAGCCGAACACCGAGCCTCTCGCCGACGAATCCCGCTTCGTAATCGCCGAGTTGAGGCCCCGACCGCTGAAGGATCCCAGCGACCGCGCCTACGCGGCCTCGAAGACGATCAGGCGTTCGAACTTGGCGGATCGTTTGCCGCCAGATGGTGCTGACGCTGTCCGCCGCGCCCGTCATCGCCAGCAGGACCAATGCCAGCCAATAGACCGGACAGAAGGCAAAGAGGGCCGTCGCGAGGCCGTAGATCGCCACAGCGAAGATCACACCCAGACCCTGCTTCCGCATCGGTCGCAGGACCGACATCACGAGCGCCGCGAGGAACGATCCCACCGCAATCGCCGCCTGCATCTGAGAAAAAGCACTGACGTCCCGCCCAAAGATGTCCGTAGCATAGAACGGCAAGAGCGCATCGGCTGTCGAAAAGAACGTCGCCCAGAAGTCTATGAGCATGGAGCTTCGAACGACGTTGTTCTTACGAACGAAGGCCAACCCCTCTCGGATCGCCGGCAGAATCTCCCCGAAGGACTGGATGCGCTCCGACTCCGATTCGAACTCGGGCAAGTGCGGTGGCATGCGCCAGTAAGCGAGGATCATCGCGAGAAAGGTGAGGGCGTTGAAGAAATAGCACGAAGCCAAGCCGGGCACGGCGAACGCTCCAAAGTCAAAGCCGCCGCGGTACACCATCACTCCCATGAGCACCGGGCCGCCGACCTCGCTGATTCGCCACGCGACGCTGTTCAGAGTGACGGCGTTCGGGAAGTGGCGGAGCGGAACGAGCCGGGGCACGAGTGCATGACGAGCTGGCATGTCGAAGGCGCGCAGTGCGCCGGTAATCGCCATCAGCAGATAGATGTGCCAAAGTTGCACCGCCCCACTCATCGTGATCCAGCCCAAGGCCACCGCAACGCCCAGCAGCCCGAGCTGCGTTGCGAGAAGAACCTTCCGCCGATCCAACTGGTCCGCGATGACGCCCGCGGGAAGCGACAGCAAGATCGTCGGCACCACTCGGATGAGCGGGATCATTCCAACAGCCTCTGGGCTGCCGGTCATCTCGGCTACCTGCCATATGACCGCGCTCGACTGCGCGAAGGCGCCTAAGTTGGAGAGAGCGCTCCCTGCGAAGAACTCCCGATAAGTGCGATACCGCAACGCTGGGAGCCTTCGGAGCCAGTGCATAGGGCGCATTTTGGCGACTCCGGCCGAGCTGCTTACGGGTAACCTATCGCCATGAGCCGAACGGTTACGATGAAAGGAACTCCCTTGCCGGTGGAAGGCCCGGAACTCAAGCCAGGCGACGCCGCACCAGATTTCTGCTTGCATCGCGCAACGCCGGAGGGCCTCCGGGATGTGACCTTAGCGGACTTCGCGGGCAAGACGCTCGTTCTCTCCGTCGTTCCCTCGCTCGATACGAGCGTGTGCGCGACGATGACGAAGAGAATCGCGGACGAGTTCCTAACGCTCCCCGACAGCGTCGAAGTTCTCACGGTGAGCACCGACCTGCCCTTCGCCCAAGCACGCTTCTGCAACGACCACGCGATTACGCGGACGAAGACCGCAAGCGATCACCGAGACGTGTCGTTCGGTCGAGCGTATGGCGTCTTGATTCCGCCGCTGAGGATTCTCGCACGGGCGGTGTTCGTCGTGAGCCCAGACCGCAGGATCACTCACGTGGAGTACGTTCCGGAACTCGCCCAAGAGCCGAACTACGAGGCGTTGCTGGACGCCGTCAAGCAGACGGCGGCGCTCTAAGCCCAAGCCCGCGGTCAAGTAGACTGCGGATCATGGAATATCGCATCGAGCAGGACAGCCTCGGCGAGGTGCAGGTGCCCGCCGACGCCTATTTGGGCAGCCAAGCAGAGCGCTCTCGCCGCCTCTTCCCCATCACCGGTCTACGCGAACATCCGAAGATGGTGGACGCGTACGTCATGCTGAAGAAAGCGTGCGCCATCGCGAACGGCGAACTCGGGCTACTGGATTCGGAAGTATCCCGCGCCATCGTACAAGCCGCGGACGAGATCCTCGAGGGGAACCTTCGGGATCAGTTCCCCGTGGACGTCTTCCACATGGGCGCCGGCACCAGCTTCAACATGAACGTCAACGAGGTGCTGGCCAACCGCGCAGAGGAGATCCTCGGAGGCGAACGAGGAAAGTATCAGAAGGTCAACCCGAACGACCACGTCAACTACGGGCAGTCTACGAACGACACCTTCCCGACGGCCATGCGCGTCATGAGCCGGCTGATGCTCACCGATCTACTCGCCGAGGTCGAGGCGCTGGCGGATGCATTCGCCAAGAAGGGCGAGGAATTCGACGGCGTCCTGAAGTCAGGTCGAACCCACCTCCAGGACGCCGTACCTATTCGGTTGGGGCAGGAGTTTGCGGCCTACGCAGCGGCGATTCGTCGGTGCATCCCTTGGCTCGAATCGGCTGGTTGGGAGCTTCAAGAGCTGGGGATCGGCGGTAGCGCCGCCGGGACAGGGCTCAACACCCACCCGCAGTACCGTTTTCGCGTCGTGGAGCTTCTGAGCGAATGGACCGGCATCGAGTTTCGCGCCGCCCCGGACCTCCGAGAGGCGATGCAGTCTCAGCTCCCGATGAGCGCGCTTGCTGCCGCCATTCGGCTTCTCTGCCTCGAACTGACGCGGATCACGAACGATCTCCGGCTTCTTTGCTCCGGCCCCCTGACCGGACTCGCCGAAATCACGCTCCCGCCGGTCCAACCCGGGAGTAGCATCATGCCCGGCAAAGTGAACCCCTCGATGGCGGAGAACCTCAACATGGTGCTCTTCCAAGTGATCGGCCAGTGCGATGCGATGGACTGGTGCGTACAAGCCGGTCAGCTCGAGCTGAACGTGATGATGCCGGGCATGGCTTTCAGTAGTCAGTTCGCGCAGCAGATGCTAACGAACGCGTTGAAGACGTTCCGCGAGAACTGCGTAGTCGGCATCACCGCCAACGAGGACCGGTGTCGCTACTACGCGGAGATTAGCCCCTCGCTTGCGACTGCTCTGAACCCGTACGTCGGCTACCGCAAGGCAGCCGAAGTCGTCAAGGTGGCGCTGAAACAGGGCAAAACCATTCCGGAAGTGGTCAAAGAGATGGGTCTCCTCGACGAGGAGACCCTAAAGAAGGCCTTGGATCCCGCTAGCCTGACAGAGCCGGGGATCCCGGGAAAGACCTGATCAGAAGCGAACGCCAGCCGCGACGTAGAAACCGTTGTTGTCCACGCCGCCGGTAGAGGGCGCCCAGAACCAGCCGCCTTCGAGCGTAAACCCTTGGCCGGTCACATTGCCGGAAAAGGCGTAGCCGATGGCGACAAACCCGCCGAAACCCCACTCGTCGCCCGCGCCGTCTACATCACTGTTGTAGTAGCCGCCCGCGGTCTTGAAGTAGAGATTCTGCGCACCGGGCGTGCCGAACGACGTGGTCGCGCCGTAATGGATGCCCATGGTCCGGCTCTCAATGCCGCCGCTCTCGCCCAGCATCATGCGAACTCCAAGGAAACTGCCATTGGACGTCGTCCCTTGGTACTGGTAGTCGAGGCCGACCAAAAAGCCGGAATCAATGCCGAGGCTGTTGTGGTCGCCCTGCCAGAACGGAACGCCGACCGACAGCGTCCACGGCTTGATCAGTTGGTAGTATTGGCCTGCCGGCTTAGCCTCCTCGCCAGCCGAAGCGAAACCAGCCACCAAGACGAGTACCGTTGCGAGTGAAATCTTCTTCATTTCTTCACCTCCTTGTGTGGAGTTGGGAGAATACCTGGTTCGGAGTGGCCAATTC
>RFHN01000022.1 GCA_003695835.1 Armatimonadota bacterium | reverse complement strand
TTGGTTGACAGCCGGGGGTACGGAGGGCGGTGGCGGAAGGGCTTGGTTGACAACCATGATCGCTCGACGTCGGTAGCCGTCCGACGTACGACATCTGTCCGGGTGTACCCGTGCCTGGCATGCTGCAGCGGAGCGACGACGTCGCTCACCCTGAGAGCAGGTCCCGGAACTCGAGATGGCCCCTTGCTCCGATTTGGTGGATGAGGGCCTCCGCATCTGATCTGGTGGCATCGGCTGCGAGAGCAACTTGAAGGACTATCCGGGCGGTATCCTTCCACCCAAGCACGCCCCAGCCCCGGTCATCTCGGAGCACGAGAGCCTTAAGCACCGCCAAACATCGCGCCGGATGCTCACCCGCCAGATCCGCCACGCGCTCCATCACGACGAAGTCTGGCTCAATCCCTCCGCTGATATTGATCACCCGATCCAACTGGCCAAACGCCCACTCGGCATCAAAGCGCCCGGAGGCGAACCACCATCCGAACGGCCTGAGTATGTGAATACTCTCCGGCGGATCCGTGGGGACGGTGTCCGCTAGCTGCTCCCAGAATCGCCGGAACCGATCCACGACCTCGTTCGGAACTGGGCTGGTTTCGTCCCGAAGCGACCGGCCGACAAAGGCAATCGCGTGGGCCGCATCCTTAGTAGTGGCGTTCTCGAAGAAGCGCTGCACCAGGGTGTCGTCGTCAGTCCAGTCAAGCACACCGCGCCCAACCATCACCATGAGGTGCTCACCAAGACGCTCCCCCGGACGACCAAGCCAGCCGGACTCGTCATCGTCACCGCCAGAAAGACGGTCAACGTACTCACCGTATTGAGCTCTAAGAACTCGGAACGCCTCCGTGGACGCAGGACCGAACGCCAGGTAAGCGTGCCACGCCGCATCTCGCAGTGCGGGTGCCCCTGGAGAGAAGATCTCGCTGACCTTCGCCTCGGCCCAGGATCGGTCGAGCATCAGTAGCGACGGGAACCAACAACCGAAGACCGCCCTGATTGCCGGGGACGGTTCGACCGACGGATTCAAGTGCCATTCGAGCCGTGTTCGCACCTCTGGAATGGTGCTCATATCGAATTCGCTTCGCCCGGCCTTCGCGTCAGCTTCCACCAAATTTCGGCGAACCCACAACGCGTATCGCACGATAGCGTGAAGGGCCTTTCCCCGCGTCGTATTGATCGACCGCGTAGCAGGATCCATCGTCGATTTCTCATCATCCTCACGCGTCGGGTCAGGATCATCAGCGATGATATCAATGATCCTCCACGCTGGCTCTCGAAACGAGCCGCTGATTGCGTTCCTTTCGAACCCCACCGAAAGCAGGCTGACGACGGCCCTACGCGCCCAACCCCAGTGGGGATCCTGGTCCAGCCTCCCGCTTGGCTTCTTCACCTCGGTACGCGGTCGCGTTGCAATCCAGTCCAGATACTCGATGACTGGACCCCACTCGATGGTCCGCCCGGCCTTGACCGCATCGCCAAGGCCTTGAACTATGGCTCGAGCATAGGTCGGGTCAACATCACGAAATGTTTCAAGGTCATCTACGAAGCGGCCCGGCGACTTCGCAACAACCGACTGGAGAACACGACCTAGCCCCTCCGGCTCAGGCGTGTGCCAACCGCCACTCGGCTCCCAAGTCTTCAGAAACGACGCGATCTCTCTCGCGGACATGGCCTCGAGTTCATGAACCTCCTTTGGGCTCGTGGGCCCAGTCCACGTTGTCGTGTACGAAACGAAATCGGGATGTTCCGGCTCCCCAAGTTCCGCTACGATCTCGGAGTAGCGTTGTTCCCACTCCTGTGGTAGATGACCGCGAAGGCCGGACAGGCGCCGCGCCTGCCAGTTCGCTTTCCGCTTGCGGCGTAGATCTTGATCGTCGTTCTCTCCCTCCTCACGTACAGGTCCGTTCTCGATCCAAGCCAGAATCGTGGACTGTTTCTCGGCCTCAAGGTTCGAGAAGATAGCCGCTAGCAACTGGCCGTACTCGTGCCACAACCTCTCGTCGAAGAAGTTGTCTCGGTTCAGAGCGAACTCCGTTGCCGCCTGATGCTCGGGATTCGCTGCCAGTACGTGGAGGGCGATTCGCTTGAAGATGGGCCGTCGTCGTTCGAGGAGCGCATCGACGATGGTCTCTGGGTCGAGGCCCTCCGAGGTCAGCTGCAGTGACCCGTCGCGAATCGCGTCAACGAGGGCATCGCGCACGTCGCCGTGACCAAGGTTCTGCGCATGCGGTTCGACCGCTGGGCGCCAGATCCAAGAGTAGTCTTCGTCGCCTCCGTCGGATTCCTCTGCGAGCGCGGCTTCGAGCAAATCGAACAGTAGCGCAAGGCCGTCGAGCCTGGTATGCCGGAGAATGTCGGGAAACCGCTTCTGGAGCAGCTGCGCGTAGCTCCAAGCATCGAATCGCGCGCGGGCTTGCTTCGGCGAATCACCGACGAGGCTAACGGCCAGAAGGGCTTGTGCCAGCCCCAATGCTGCCTTTGGCTCTCCCGAGGTCGCGAGGTGTGCGACGACCTCCCCCAGCGCTTCCGGAAGCAGGAAGTAGAGATGCTCTTGCTGTCGGATCCAAGCCGTTTCCTTCTCGGCCCACTGTGCTGCCAGGCGAGAGGGCAGCTTGGCTGCAGCATGTGCGAGGTCTTCATGAACCCGCACGTTGTCCGTCTCCGGAATCTTCATCATCACGGCCGCCACGGCCTCTGGTGCATCTGAGGCAACGCGTGCGAGGTACCGCGACTCGGGCCAGGACGGGAAACTGATGGTGTCTCCCTCGCGGATCGCAGGTGGTGGCGACGAAAACAACCCTGCTTCGTCGAGCGGTTCGATCCAGTCTGCTGAGGTGAGCTTGGAGAAGAAGTAGTCGTGATTCGCAGGGCGCTTGCGAATCTGTTCGAGCGCCTTCTCGACGACCTCAGGATTCGGCATCTTTGTCCTCCTCCTCAAGGAGCGCGTCGATCTCGGCGAAGTCGTCGAAGGTTCTGGGAACGAGCCGATCCAGGAGAAAGCGCTCCAGCGCTCCCAGCCACTGCTGGAACTCAGCTTCGTTTGCGGCGCGGCGGTGATGGGCAACGGACTGGAAGTAGTCGCGCTTCCTATCCCATGCTTGGACGTTCAGCGATGCCAATGGCGAAGGCAAGGCACGACCCGAACCGTCAAGTCGGGCAAGCGCGCTGTGCAACTCATCTCGCCGTCTTGGATGATGGGAGGTAAACCATTTGAAGAATCTGTCGAGACGTACAAGGTACCTTCGAAGATGAATGTCGATGTCCCCATGCCACCCATTCGTTGGGGAGAAACAACGTGTGTTTCCACGAACTCTAGAATGGGCATCTTCAATCTCACGGACCTTACCTTTCAGGCTTTCTTTCTGCGCCTTCGTCGGGACGTCGAAGAACTCAGGAAGCTTCTCCATGAGCTCTCGCATGCTGTGAGCGCACTGTGCGAAGCGCTCGGGGTTCGCGGTGTCATCCAAGACAGCAAGGCCGCCCCGGTACATCGCGCCCAGGTTGGCGCTGTGCTCCTCCAATGCACGCAGTAGTGCGAGCTGGTGGGCCGTCAGAGTGCGGCTCGTTCGTATCGTCGACGTAGCTGTCTCGGTGGTGCTTGACGCCTGAAGATCAGGGTTCTGCGGTCCCCTCGTCATGCGCCCCCCTCGGTGTGCACAACGTGTCGGTTTCGGGTGGCGTTGACGACTACTCATCCTCGAAGCTCGCGTGGGAGAACTTCAGGGCG
>RFHN01000259.1 GCA_003695835.1 Armatimonadota bacterium | reverse complement strand
GCGCTGAATTCATTCGGCGAAGCAACCCTGAACGTCTCCCGCGGCACGTACCACGGGGCATTCGGATTCGAGTTCAACACTCCACGACGCACCCGGTGTCTAGACTTATTTCGTGTGAAGTACGAAATCGCACTCCTACCCAGAATGACGAGTCGAGAGGCTCGAAAGGTTCGCCGGAAGGGGAGCTGGTGAGAAATAACTTCGTTAGAGGGAGAGCGCGCGCAGGCGACGGACCCGCTCCTCGATCGGAGGGTGCGTCGAGAAGAGGCTCGCGAGACCGCCGGAGAACGGCTGCGCGATGTACATATGGGCCGTCGCCGGCTGGGCGGTCTCGGACGGCAGGACCTGCACGGCCCGGCCGAGCGTCTCGAGGGCATCCGCCAAGGGCAAGGGATCTCCCAGAAGGCGGGCGCCGGTCGCGTCCGCGGCGTATTCCCGTGTGCGGCTGATCGCCATCTGAATGAGAATGGCGGCGAAGGGGGCCAGGATGAGGGCGACGAGCGCCGCGAGCGCGTTGCCTCCCCGCTCGTCCCTACCCATGGGGATGAAATAGGCGAAATACTGCAAGAAGAGAATCGCCTGGGAGACCGCAGCGACGATGCTCATCGTCAAGACATCGCGGTTCTTGATGTGCGCCAATTCGTGCGCCAAGACCCCGATGACCGCGCGCTGGCTCATGCCTTCCAAGATGCCTTGCGTGAAACAGACGCTGCTCGCGCCTGGGCCTCTGCCGCAAGCGAACGCGTTCGGCTGGGGATCCGGGCTGAGGTAGAGCGGCGGCGCCGGAATGCCCGCGCGCGCCGAGAGCTGCTCGTTTGCCTCGTGGAGCCACGGGGCGGCAGAGCGGGGCAGCGGCTTGGCGCGCGCCATCGAAAGCGCCAGCCGCTCGCTCTGCCAATACGAGAAAGCGGTCAGCCCGAGGGAAAGAAGCAGGGCGATGAGCATGCCGCCTGTTCCGCCGAGCAGGTGCCCGACGAAGAGGAAAAGCGCTCCCAGGACCGTGAGCAGGATGGTCGTCTTCAAGTAGTTTCCCATTTCCTACTTGCTATTAACGTCTACCGTTCGGAGGCCGTGACAGGTTATTCCGTTTCCGGTTCGAGCAAGCCGTATCCGCCTCGCTTGCGCTTGTAGACGACGCAAATGGACGCCGTCTCCGAGTTCTGGAAGACGTAGAAGTCGTGATCCACAAGCTCCATCTGGAGGATCGCCTCTTCCGGGGTCATCGGCTTTACGCTGAAGCGCTTCCGCTCGACGATCATGTCCTCATTGTCGGGCGTCTCCTGTTCGACCGGTTCCTCGGCGAGGGCGGGGGGCAGTTCGCGGATGCCCGCCTTGCGGTGGCTGTCAATCAGCTTCGCCTTGAGGCGTCGCAACCTCTTCTCGAGCTTGTCCGCAACGCGGTCGATGCAGGCTCGAAGGGAGGTGTCGCGTTCTTCGCCGCGGAGCGTCATGCCGTCCGCGAAGACGGTGACTTCGAGTCGGTGCTGAGACTTCTCGACGGAATGCACCATCTCGACGCGATTCGCTTTCTTGAAGTAGCGATCGAGCTTACCGAGCTTCTTGGCTGCGTATTCGCGATCTTTGTCGGGGACGTTTCCTTCAGCGTTGCGAATGAGTAGTTCCATTGGTTGTTCGGCTCCTAATGAGACGAACCGAGGCGAAGGCGTTCAATCGTCGCCACGGCCATCGCGGCAATCCCTTCTCCTCGGCCGATAGCTCCCAGCCCTTCGTGGGTGGTCGCCTTGATGCTGATTCTACCAGGTTCCACGCCGACCATCTGCGCGATGCTTTGGCGGATTGCCTCCGCGTGGGGGGCGATCTTCGGATGTTGAGCGAGTACTGTTATATCAATATGGTTTATCCAGAAGCCCAGGGCTCGCACCTGTTCCGCGGCGTACCGAACGAATTGGTCGCTTCGCGCTCCGGCAAGGGCCGGGTCGTTGTCGGGGAAGTGTCTGCCGATGTCGCCTGCGGCAACGGCTCCCAGCAGGGCGTCCGTTACGGCGTGGAGAACGGCGTCGGCATCGGAGTGGCCGATGAGTCCCAGATCGGAGGGAATCTCGACGCCGCCAAGCCAAATCGGCCCTTCGCCGCCGAAACGGTGTACGTCGTAGCCCGTTCCCACGCGGACCTCTCGATCAAGCGTCCCGCGCAAGTCTTCGTAGGTTGTGATCTTTCGGTTGGTCAACTCGCCTTCCACCGGCGCAACATGGATACCCGCTTTTTCCAATGCAGCCGCCTCGTCCGTTACGGTCAGATCCTTCTCGAGCGCTGCGAGCAATGCCCCCGCGTCTGCAGCTTGCGGCGTTTGGGCTAAGCGCAGTTGGCTTCGGTCCACCGTTTCCAGCACTTCCTGCTCGGTACAACGCTTCACGGTGTCGGGAATCGGAATGACCGGCACTGCCGCGCCATGTTCCTCCGCGGCCAGCAGTACCCGCATCAGCAGGTTGGGAGTCGCGAATGGACGGGCGGCATCGTGGATGACGGCCACTTCCACGGGGAGAGCGGCGCGCAACCCGTTGAGGCAACTCTCGCCCCTGGAACTCCCCCCTCGCGCGACCGTAGCCCCTTCCCTTTCCGCTGCTCGTGCGATGTCTGGGTCGCCGGTCACGACAATAAGCTTGTCGAATCCGCCGTCGCGGAGAAGGTCGAAGGACCAGCGCCAGACTTCCCTTCCATCAGGCAAGGGGAAGCGGAGTTTGTTGCGGTAGGCGGGGGGGAACTCAGGCGGGCACGATGCGGCGAACCGCTCCGAAGCGCCTGCTGCCAACAGTATGCCTGCCTTCATGTCGCTGTCAGTCGTCGTTGCGCGGTAGGACGCCTTCCACCTGCGCGAAGATCATCCTACCGGCTGCGGATTGGTGAATCTGCGTCACGCGCGCCTCCACCTTCGAGCCGACCAGCTCCGCGGCCTGTTCGATGACAACCATCGTTCCGTCCTCGAGGAAGCCGACGCCTTGTCCGGGCTGGCTCCCAGGTCGCTCTACGATCACTTCGAGCGTGTCGCCCGGAAGGAAGATTGGGCGGAGGGAGAGGGCAAGGTCGTTGACATTGAGCACCTGGACCCCATGGACTTGGGCAACCTTGTTCAGGTTGAAGTCGTTGGTCACGAGCTTGGCGCCGAGCGCGCGGGCGAGAGCGACGAGGCGCTCGTCCACCGAACCGTTGTCGGGCGCGAGATGGTCCAACGTTCCGATCTCGACCTCGTGGTCGGCTCTGAGGATCTTGAGCATATCCAACCCGCGACGGCCGCGCTGCCGTTTGTTCGGGTCGGCGCTGTCGGCGACCTTCTGCAATTCATTGATGACGAACTGGGGAATGTAAATCTTCCCGTCTACGAATCCGGTTCGAACGACCTCTCCGATCCGGCCATCTATGATGACGTTGGTGTCGAAGATCTT
>RFHN01000258.1 GCA_003695835.1 Armatimonadota bacterium | reverse complement strand
GTATACGACAGATAGACGAGATGCGCCGGCCCAATCGTTCTCACGACGCTGGGCGGGTGCGGGCGAGCCCGGCGTTCGGTACACTTCTTTCGTTGGACAACGCTCTGGAGCAGTTTCGGCACTGGCTGGAAGAGGCCGGCACGATCCTCTTGACGGGTCACACAGGCCCGGACGCCGACACGGTCGGCGCCTGCCTGGCGATGTACCAGGTGCTGGAGGCGTTCCCGGCAACTCGCCGGGTCTTGATGCACGACCCGGTTCCCAAAAACCTTCAGTTCCTGCCCCACTCCAGTGTGGTGGAGGTCGTGGGGACCGACTTCGAGCCTGGATCTGCGTGGCGGGCGGCTGACCTGGCGGTCGTCATGGATCTCTCCGTACGCGACCGGCTTGGCCGGGTGCTTCCACTCGTCGAGGGCGCTCACCGCGTCGTCGTAGTGGACCACCACGAACCATCTGGGGACGCCTTCGGCGACCTGCTCTTCATAGATTCCTCTGCCCCCGCGACCTGCCTGATTCTCTTCCGCATCTTTCAGGCGCTCAGTTTGCCGATCTCGCCCGGGATCGCGCAGTGCCTGCTCGCGGGCATTGCGACCGACACCGGCAACTTTGCGTATGCGAACACCACGCCCGAGGCGCTGCAGGCCGCGGCGGCCCTCGTCGAGCGCGGCGCGGACCTGACGCTGATCAACGAAGAGGTATGGAACAAACGGCCCTTGTCGGCGCTCCAGATCTTGGGGCGCGTCCTGACACGGATCGAATCGCGGTGCGACGGGAGGGTTCTGGTGAGCCACCTTACCCTTCAGGACTTCGAGGAGTTGGTGGCGACGGACGAGGAGACGGAAGGGGCGGTGAACGAGCTGCTCCGTGCGGAGACCGCTTGCGCTGTGGCTCTTCTACGGGAGCTTCGGCCGGGACGCGTCCGTGTGAGCCTCCGCTCGCGCGGGGCTTACGACGTGGCCGCCGTCTGCCGAGAGTTCGGCGGAGGGGGGCACCGCAACGCCGCAGGGTGCACGATTGAATCCTCGGTGGACGAAGCGAAGCGACTGATTCGGGAGGCATTGGAGCGATGCGTGGGTTCCTGTTAGTGGACAAGGCAGAGGGAGTTACCTCCCATGACGTCGTGAGCGCCGTCCGGCGGAAGTTCGGAATCCGTCGGGTGGGCCACGCGGGAACACTCGACCCGGTCTGCAGCGGACTGCTCGTACTCGCCGTGGGGCCGGCGACGAGGCTCTTGCGATTCCTGGCGTTGGAGCCGAAAGAGTACGTCGGTACGATGCGCCTCGGCGAGACGACCGACACGCAAGATGCCGAGGGCGAGGTCGTCGAGCGGCATGATGTCACCGGCCTTACGTTGGAAGGGATTCGCTCGGCTGCCGAGGCGTTCCTGGGCGAAACGCTCCAGGTGCCGCCGATGTACAGCGCCGTCAAGATCAAAGGCAAGAAGCTGTACGAGTACGCCCGGAAGGGCGAAGAGGTGCCGAGGGAGCCGCGGCCGATCAAGGTCTACCGCTTTGACATTCTCTCGTACGATCCACCCGATGCCGAGTTTCGGGTTCAGTGCTCGGGAGGGACCTATGTGCGAACCCTCGCGCACGACCTGGGTCAGAGGCTGGGAGTCGGCGCCCATCTCTGTAGGCTGCGGCGGACGGCGTGCGGAGAGTTCAACGTTGAAGATGCCCGGCCGGTAGAGGACCTGACGGAGGCGGACCTCATCCCACCGGAAGAGGCGCTCGACCCGATGCCGGTCATACGCCTTCCCCGTCCGGTCGCGCAGTTGGTCCAAAATGGCAATCTCGTTCGGGCGCCCGTGATGGCTCCAACGGAGTTCGTCGGATTCTTGGGGCCGAACGGGGAGTTGATCGCGGTGGCGGAAGAGACGCCGGACGGATGGAAGCCCGTTGTGGTGCTTCCGCCAGAGTCCTCGACGACGCGCAAGCGATGAGGTGGCTTCTTCGAACGGTGCGTGTGGACGTCGGGCTGCCGCGGCGTTACTTTGTCGGGGATTTGATTCTCTTCGGTCTGTGGGCGGCGATGGTGATCGCGGCGATACGCCTGACTCCCGATCCCACGGGGCACGGTACGCACCGCCAGTTGGGATTGCCGCCTTGAGCGTTCTTGACGGTCACGGGCCGGGAATGCCCGTCCTGCGGACTGACCACCTCGTTCACCGCGCTGGTGCACGGAGATTGGTCGCTTGCCTTTGCGGCGCATGCGCTTGGGCCGTTGGTCTTCGCGGCGATGGCGATCTACGCGGCGTTCGCCCTTTCGAAGTTTGTGTTCGGTTATCGGGTCGTTCTTCCCTATCGGACCGTGCTCGTCTCGAGTTTTCTGCTGCTGGGCATCTACTTGGGATACGGGCTGATACGGATGGCGCTCGGATGAGAGGGCAACCCGCCAGGTAGACTTGGGATTGGATGCGACCGTCCACCGAAGTCTTTCTGCGTTGTGGAAAGTGCAACAAGCCGGTCTACGCAAAGGAGTTTGAGAAGAACCTGCGCGTCTGCCCGCGTTGCGGCCAACATCACCGCCTGACCGCCGATCAGCGGATCGAGATCACGTTCGATCCCGGTTCGTTCGAGGAATTGGATACGGATTTGAAGTCGGCGAACCCGCTGTCCTTCCCGGACTACGTCTCGAAGCTGGAGCGCGGGTTCGAAACGACGGGGCGGCACGACCCGATCGTGAGGGGGCGCGGCAAGATCGGCGGGATCCCGGTCAGCGCGGCGATCTCCGATTTCACGTTTATGGGTGGAAGCATGGGTTCGGTCGCGGGCGAGAAGATCACGCGCACGTTGGAGTTGGCGCTGGAGGAACGGATTCCGGCGGTCGTCTTCACAGCGACGGGCGGCGCCCGCATGCAGGAAGGGCTTCTCTCGCTGATGCAGATGGCAAAGACGGCGGGGGCGTGTCGAAGGCTCTCCGAGGCCGGCGTGCCGTATATCTGTGTTTTCACGGATCCGACGATGGCGGGCGTTCTGGCAAGTTACGCCAGTTTGGCGGACATCATCCT
>RFHN01000257.1 GCA_003695835.1 Armatimonadota bacterium | reverse complement strand
ATCTGCTCTATGAAGCAGACCCCGAGGAGTTCGCCCGCCGATACCCGAACGTGGATCCGATCGAGAGCGGCGATATCACCGAGGATGGGGTCACGGACAATCGGGACCTGCTCGAGTTCATGCACATCCTCATCCGGTTCACGTCGCTCTAACCTTCATCCGACCCAGACGTCGCGATAACGGTCAATGTCGGGGTATTGCGTCCGTATTCCCTGAAACCGGATGCGGAGCGTGACGATTTGGTGCGGGCGAAGGGGCAGGGCGATGCGACGATCTTCGAACTCGGGCGATAGATCACCATCCTCGGCTCCAACCAGGTTCACGCACGTTGCGGATTCCACTTGCCAAGGGAACTCGAGCAAGGCCTCGCCTGCCGATCCCTCAGTCTCGAAGAGGCGCACCTCGACGTCCTCCCCTTCCTTGCGCACGCAGGTGACGAAGGCCGGCCCCTGGATCGAGGCGAACGAGAGGCCGTTCCGTGTCGCGAGGGATGGGTGGAGCGGATGGAGGAAGGCTCTTGCGGCGGTAACGAGGCGGTCCAGGTTGGTTGCGTCCGCTGGCAGGAGCGCGACGGCGGAATCCAGCGTCGCCCTTCGGTCCACTGCGTCCTCGTCCCACGCATCCCGAGTAAAGAGCACGACTTCAACGGCGTTTTCTCGAACGAGAGCCAACGTGTTCTGCTTGGACGCGAAGAGGACCTCGCCGCGGTCAGTCTGTACGGTGAAGAATGTGAGAAAGGTCAGCGGGTTCTCGATCCATTCCTCCCACTGCGGGCTTGTCAGCCAGTCGCCTGTAGGCTGCCTGTGAATCCAGCGTCCGATCGGTCGCACCGTCGTTACAAGAAAAGGCGAGTCAGCGCGGAATGTCTGCGGCTCAGATCGGAACCTGAGCGGCAGGCGGATGGACTGGAGGATTCCTGCTTCGGGCAACCGGCTGAGCGCCAGCGTTGTTTGAATGCGGAGGATGCCGTCCGCGCCTGGCGTGACCTTCTGGACGCCCGCGCCCCACTCCGATCCGATGTCGTAGCGCAGGCATCCGGCGGCGGACCCCACTTCTGTCTCGCGCCTCCAGCCTATCGGGAGGAGGCATGGCTCGAGGATTCCAAGTTCGTCCGCGATCCGCCCGTCTGGTAAGACCTGGAAGGGACAAGGTTGAGCCTCGGCGTCCGCAGTCCGGAGGAGGTCTTTCTGTTTCAGGTGTGTCTTGGTTCGGTCGAGGACATCCTTTGCGAGCATGGTTGCCATCTGCGCGTAGCGGCGGCCGACGCGATGGGTCAAGCCTTCGCACTCGTAAGCGTCATGCCCCTGCGATTGCATCAGAAAGCGCCACGCTTCAGCGAGCTGCCATTCAGGGTAGGCATCGAACTGCGGATAAGGCCTGCCCAAGAGCGAGCACCAGGCAGATAGGTGTTCGGCCGTCAGCAGCACGCCCTCCGCGCTTCGCCACAAGCGGGGGAGCGCGTCACCGTTCTTGCCCACACTGATTCCGTGAAAAGTCTCTTCCTGAGGCAGTAACAGCTTCCTACTTGGGGCGCGTTCCTGAAGGAAGGCGAGGAGAGTTGTCGGCTCGATGCGCACATTCTTGTCGTTTTCCAGGAGAGCCCGTAGATAGGGAAGAACGAACTCGGAGCGCCACATCCAGTTGGGCTTGTCGAGCACCTCGAGCCAGGTGACCAGCAGCGATCCGTCCTCTTGAAGCAAAGGGTCGTCCAGGCGGTCGAGGGCGGTAGGGATCCCCCTTATCAGGCACCGGCGCGAGTAGGGGATCGTGGGTAGGGAGGATCCGTCCGGCGACATCCAACTTACGACTTCTTCCTCCGTCTCCGGGATCGTCGGCGTGTGCCAAGTGTGTTGGGGGAAGAGCATTGCGCCTTCGTATTCCAAGAGCGTGAGCATTTGGGGGAGTTGCGGAAAGAGGTCGAATTCCTCTTCGACGAACACCCTGGGCCTTTCGCCGAGGATCCGCCTGAACGCGGCAACCCCCGTTTGCCTCTGGCGCACGTTGCTCTCATGCCCGATCATATGGCCGTAGGGCTGGGTGTAGGTGCCTCCCCACAGTTCGACGCGCCCCTCGCCCAGCGCGTCGCGAAGCCATTCGATGGATGCGGGGTCGCGCTCTGCGAGATACTCGATCCCCTTCCCGTCGAAGTTCAGACCGGCGATGAGCGGGAGTTGGTCCAATACGATCCGGAGCGATTGCACGCTGACCGTCAGCGTGTCTTCGCCCCACTCCCAGACCATTCCCGTCCAGTGTTTGTGGTGGCCGAAAGCAAAGTTGACCGTGCGCCGCGGATTCATCGCGCGGATTGTAGCCGTCCATACGCCCCGTAGGGCACGAAGACACTTGGTGTAAAATCAATACATGGCAGGTTCGATTCCCCCGACCGGACCGCCGCCACCGGTGGTGGGTCCTGGGACGCCAGCGCCGCAGATGTCCCTGCAACGACGCTACGCAAGTTCGGCAAGTACTCATCCGGAACCTTTGCGTAAACCTCGGATAGGCTCTTGTATGCCGCAACCATCT
>RFHN01000256.1 GCA_003695835.1 Armatimonadota bacterium | reverse complement strand
CAGAAACTACCTGCTTGCCCTGCCGAATCGCTTCTTGAATCAGTTCAAACGCTGGTTCCTGCCCTCCCATGACTTCGACGACGACGTCCACATCGTCCGACGCGACTACGCACATGGGATCCGTCGTGATCCTTTCGGGGGCGTGTCGGCGTTCGCGGCTCGCGTCCCGGACGCAGGCTACAGTCACTACGGGGCGAAGACCGGTCTTGCGTTCGAATGCTTTGCCTTCGGACTGAATCAGTTCGCACACGGACTGGCCGACCGTTCCTAACCCGAGCAGCCCGATGCGAAGCGTCTCCATATTAGGGTTTTAGGATCAACAGCGTGTCTCCCTCCTGGACGAGGGAGCCGCTCTCTACGACGATCTTGACCACGGTACCCGCCGCCGGCGACGTAACCTCATTGAACACTTTCATCGCCTCGATCAGCCCAATCACTTGTCCGACTTCGACCCGATCACCCACCTCCACGAAGGCGGGTTCGTCGGGCGAGGGTTGGCGATAGAACACCCCTACCATCGGGCTGGGAATCGAAATGCCCTGCTCCGCCTCGGCAGCCGGACCAGGCGAGGGCGTTGAGGCGGCCGCAACCGGCGCGACGTGCTGCTCGCGCCGAAGCTCGAGAACCCGTTCCCCTTCTCGCACGCGAAGGCCCGTCAAGCCATGGGCATCCATGAGACGGATCAGGTCCTCAATATCCTTTCGCAACTCGCTCATTTGCAAAAATGGCGCGGACGGAGGGATTCGAACCCCCGACACCCAGTTCCGAAGACTGGTGCTCTATCCACTGAGCTACGTCCGCGTCCTCGCAAAGTTTACCCAGCGGGCCAACTTCCGGGGTACCCTAAAGGAAACTATGCCCAGACGTCGAGGGCCAAGGCCCTACTTCGGGTTCCGAGTGACGCGTCGCGGCCTGCGCCCGTACGCCGGAGTGGGCTGCTGGATCGCAAGCCTGGTTCTTGTCACGGCTGCGTGGCTGCTGGCGCATTGAGTAGAATTAAGGGCCGTCGGGGCGTGGCGCAGCCTGGATAGCGCGCTTGCATGGGGTGCAAGAGGTCGCTGGTTCGAATCCAGTCGCCCCGACCATTCTCTTATTGGAGGCTCCGGACCTCGATCGTCCAGTCCACGATGTCGAGTCGCGGATCGTCGGTATCACCCTCCGGTTCCAGGTTCGTGTCGCTGTTTCGATAGATGCGATCCGGCGTCATGAAGATCGTGAGGTAGCTGGAGATCTCGTTGATGTCTCTCGAGTTGCCGAGCGCGTCCCACGTCTTTGGGTCATTGTCGTTCGGGTCTGTGGGGACGCGATCCATCGTAAGAAGGTTGATCTGCAGGGCTTGGATGTTCAGGGCGTCCGCAGGATTCGGTCGGAGCTGGGTCAGGTCAATCTCGAAACGCAGGGTCCGCTCGCCGGGCCCGGGAGTTTGAAAAGAGATCGGAACGCCGAGAAGAATCCAGCTGCTCAGGTTCTGCGTGTCCGTGAAACGATAGAGGCCATATCCACCGTTCGGCTGGTCCCCATCAAAACGGACGAAGTGGGTCGCCTTCCCGGCTACGAAGCCGTTCCCCCACGGCGGAGCGATCACCGGAATCGGGCCTTCCTGGCCGGTCAGATCATCCCCATCTCGGATGGCCACGATGTAGACGAAATCCGGATTGATCTCGGAGGCCATCTCGATCGTGAAGATGAGGCGCCGGGTGCCCTGCTGACTGCCGGAATCTGGAAACTTGGCGCAGCCGATGGCGAAAAGGATCGTCAGGCACAGGGCAAACCGAACCAGCATTGCACTAAAGATACCGGAAGAGCGAGCCGCCCGTAGGCAAATCGATCCGCATCAGCCTCAGCCAAGGCCATCTTGGGCAGATCTTTCCTCGCGAAACATCAACCTGAGGGTCCTGGAGACGCACACTCGTACAGACGGCGGTCCGACCACGCGGGACCTCCGCTTTGAGGGGGCGTAAGGTCGCACCCTCGGCTGCGACGTGTAAACTGCCGGTGCGGATGAGCCTCTACCCTCGCACGTGGGCCGAGATTGACCTGCGCGCCCTGCAGCACAACGTACGTCTTCTCAAAGAAAAGGCGGCGGGCGCGCTGTTGTCCGTCGTAGTGAAGGCGGACGCGTATGGTCACGGCCTCGTTCCCGCTGGACGCGCTGCCTACGCCGCAGGCGCCGACTGGCTCGCGGTTGCCACTGTGAGCGAAGGCGTGGCGCTGCGGGAAGCCGAAATCGGGGCCCCCATTCTGATCCTCTCGCCCTTCCTACCGGTGGAAGCGGAGCAGGCAGTCTACTACGACCTGCGGGCTTCGGTTCAGGACGTCGAGATGGCGAGAGCCTTGGACGCCGCCGCTCACAAACTCGGAAAGCAAGCGCGAGTCCACCTGAAGATTGATACGGGCATGCGCCGATTCGGAGCCGAACCTGAGGACGCCGCATCCGTCGCCAAAGAGATCTCTTCGCTCAGTCACACGCTCCTCGAAGGCGTTTGGACGCACTTTGCATGGTCTGCAGGCGATCCGGGATTCACGCAACGTCAGTACTCTCTTTTTCAGGAAACGGTTCGGAAGATTCAAGAGTCCGGTATCTCGATCCCGATCCGGCATTGCGCGAATAGCGGCGCCCTCGTTCAGCACCCGCAGATGACTCTCGACCTCGTTCGCGTTGGAATTCTTGCCTACGGCGTGAGCCACATTCCCGATGGGCCCAGGCTGCCGATTCAGCGCGTGCTGACGTGGAAGACGCATGTCATGGCTTTGCGAACCGTTCCAGCGGGCCAAACCGTTGGCTACAACATGACTTGGCGCGCTTCGCGGAAGACGCGCTTAGCCACTCTGGGCGTGGGGTATGGGGATGGGTACCACCGCTTCTTGGGCAACAAGGGGTGGGTTGTCATCCATGGCCAGCGCGCGCCGATCCGCGGCTTGGTGTGCATGGACCAAATCATGGTGGACGTGACCGACCTTCCTTCGGTTTCCGTCGGAGACGAAGTAACGCTCATTGGCGAGGGCGTTTCAGCGGAGGAGGTTGCGACGTTGGTGGGAACCACGCCCCACGAGATCACAACACGGATCATGTCTCGGGTGCCGCGGAAGTACCTTCATTAGGAGAAACGATCTCGTACAGAAGACCAGAGCGCGTACTCGATCGCAGCCGAAAAGCTCCGGAGCGTACAGCGTCGAGAATCAGACGACGAAAGTGCTCCGTTTCCTCGATCGGCGCGTTCGGGTCGTCCAGTTGATGTCGCCACCGAGCCGCGCGCTCCGGACCGAAGACCACGGGCGATGTGCTCACGTAGACAAACGTGCATCCGAGGTTGTGCAGCGCCACGGCAAGCTCAGCGCCGTCCTTAAGGTTGTCATAAGGTATCAAGGTGCTATGTTGCGGGTTCGCCCAGAGATACGGAACCGTGATATAGAACCCGCGCACCTCGTCGTAGAGCGCCACCTTGTCGCCCGCCTCAAGAGAGTTGATCAAGGACACCCCGTCCCAAGCGTCAAAATTCTGCTCTAAATACTCATCCTCTGAGAGCGTGCCTATCGCTGCGGCGATCTGCGCCGCGAGTTCCTGACGGTTGAAGTAGCCGAACAAGAGTAGGGACCAAAGCGTGAGCGCTCCGACTGCGACTGCCACTGGGGCGCGCGCCCGCGTCTCTACGAGACCTCCGCCCAATACGGCGATCGCCATGACCTCCGCCGAGAGGTAGCGCGACTGTTGCGAAGAGGCATACCAGACCACGAGGGCGCCAGCCACGACCCACCAAGTGAGGTTCTCCATGGCTCCCCGGCGACCCAGCGCAAGCCACAGGAAGAAAGCGAGCACGAAAACGGGACCAATCGCCCCGAACGGTGAGCCTCCGTTGATCTGCCGATCCGGCTGCAGAGCCAGTGCCGTTAGGGAGCCTGGAAGCGCGAGCCAGTCCACGCTGCGATCGTCTCGAACCCCGATACCGAAGCGAGTCTGCTCCGCCCTCCACGCTTCTTCGTTCTCCGCGCTCCAGTTCCTTCCGTCAAAGACTGAGTACAGGAACGGATAGAACGGATTGCCCGTGTTGACCGCATTTCGCACATACCAGGGAGCCGCCACCGCGAGACAGACGGCGACCGCCACCACTGCCGGCGTTCCCACGCGCCGCCGGTAAGCCATCGCGCAAAGCGCCACCAACAGGAACGCAGCGATCGGGATCGCCGTGTACTTCGAGCCAAGTGCAAGCCCTAAAGAGAGACCCGATACCAGGAGCCAATCACGCGCGTCGCTCTTTTCGGCCTCCCATGCGTAGCCCAACGCGATCACCCCGAGAGCAACCCAAAAGCCGTGTGCAATGTCCACGTAGCCCGTGCCCGCCTCCCACAGGAGCACGGGAGTGGCGACTACCGTCAGCAGCGTAACGGTCCCGGCGGTTGCGCCGTAGCGCTTCGCTGCGATCGCTCCAAGACCCACCGAAGAAAGAAAGAGGAATAGGACGGTAAGAATCTTTGCGGCGTACTGCCCGCCGAACTTGAGCCCCCAAACGTAGAGCATGTTGACCGTAGCGGGAACGTTGCTGTGCGGCATGAATGGGATGTACGAGACTCGGCCCTCGTCGAGCCAGATCTTCGCCATCGCAAGCTGGTGGCTCAACGTATCCCAGTCGCTGGAGCCTGAGGGGGACAGCGCGGCGGGCAACCGAAGCGCGAGCAGCGCCACGACCAGAACCGCGGGAAGTAAACCGATCCAACGGAGGTCTGCACCCGACAGCGCCTTCTGCAAGCGGAACCAACCCGGCACTGCAAGGAACAGGAGAACCACAAGGGGCAAGAGGCTCTGAGTGCCGAACAGAAGAAACAGGAGAAACGAAAGCGTCCCGATCAGCCCGTATCCGAACATGGCGCATACGCAGAAAGCGCCCAGCCAGCCGAAACTTCGGAGAGCGCTCGATGCGAGCCAACCTCCCATTCCAGCCGCCACGAGCAGGGATCCGGCACCGAAGACCAACGCCACCATCGCAACCCGGATTATGTACGAGGTTGCGAGGGGCCTGGAAACTCTCCGCAAGCTCGTTCGGTATATTGTGCGAAGTGCGCCTGCCTATCGTGGCGGTGACTGCTTTGCTGGCGGTCGCCGCTTTTTCTCAACGAAGCCGAGAGCTGCCTGCCGTGCGCCTGGACACGCCACCGGTCGTGGACGGTGTCGTCCAAGAGCAAGAATGGGCTGCGGCAGCGAGGTCCGAGGGGTTCGTAGACCGGTTTACAGAGACGGTTCCGGCCGGATTCAACACCCTCGTCTACGCCGCCTACACGGACGAGGGCGCATACTTTGCCATTGTCGCTTTCGACCCGGATCCGAGTCAGATTCGCGCAACCGAGTATCGTCGCGAGGCGAATCTGGGGGCGGATGATCGTCTCAGTGTCATCCTGAACCCGTTTGGGACGCTTGTGGACGAGGACGAAAACCGCTTCACCGTGAACCCCCGGGGAGCCACCCGCGCCGAATTCGCCGGAGGACGAGCCGCCAAACGAGAGTGGCAGGGCGAGTGGACGGCGAAAGCGCGAATCACCGATACCGGCTGGGAAGCCGAGTTCTTTATTCCTTGGCACATCCTACGCCTGCCCGGCGCCGGCACCCGTACGATGACGATCAACTTCGCGCGCTCGATCCCGCGCGCCCAGTTGGATCTCCAATGGTCGAGCCTTGGGCCGGAGCGTCGAGACGAGTACATAGGCCGGTGGGTCGGTGTTGAGCTGCCAGCGATCGCCCAGCCGATCGTGCTGCAACTGCTTCCCTTCTCTATCTTCAAGGCGGAAGAGGACCGTAATCGCCCGAGCATTCACGCAGGCGTAGACGGGCGAGTCCAGTTGACCTCCAGCCTGACCGGACTCCTTACCGTCAATCCGGACTTCGAAAACATCGAGCAAAGCGTCGTTGGGATTGACTTTTCTCAGTTCGAAAGACTCGGCGACGAGACCCGCCCCTTCTTCACCGAGGGCGAGGAGTTCTTTCGATTCGGCGGCCGATCGGTACGCATGTTCGCGCCGCAGCGGATCGGCCAGATTGACGCCGGAATTAAGACGTTCGGCAAGGTGACATCCGACCTTTCCGCCGGCGCACTCATCGTGGAGAGGTTTGGTAAGCAAACGGGCGCCGTGCTGCAGATGCAGCAAAGTTGGGGTTCCACGAGCGAGCTCACGGTCGGGTATGTCTTCGACCAAACGGAGACGCTCGACAACCACGCTGTCGGTTTGGACGGACGGTACCGCTTGGCGCAGCCCTGGACGATCAACACGCGTTTCGGGATGACGGATGACTCGGACCTTGGAGCCGGCTATCGCTACGACGCGAGTCTTTCCTATAATTCGGGGCCGATCACACTCGGAGGCGGCTGGCAACGAATTGACGCCAACTTCCTTCCACGCCTGGGCTTCGCGCCTCGGCGGGGGTTCGAGGGAGCTGAGTTCTTCGGGTTCTACCGGCGCGAGTATCAGACCGGCTCCATCGCACGGTTCGAAGGAAATGCCTTCGTGAACTCCCGGGATGATGTGGAAACGGGGCGATTGTACGAGCGCTCGGTCTCGGCAGGCGGCAAGGTTTCCTTCCGGCAAGGTCCGGAGATCGAGTTACGGCACAATAACAACACGTTCAGCGACCTCGCGGACCTGCGAACGAGCGTTCAGGTCAGGTACCCGTCCGACGATCCGATCCGAAACTTCAGCGCCGAGTACGTGCTGGGACAGGTCGGCGGCGAGCAGTATCGAGAGATCCGCGGATCCGTCCGTTGGCGCTTCGAGTGGGGTCTCTCCGTCGCCGGCTCGCTTCAGTTCGTCAAGTTGGGCGCCGATGACGATTCGCAACACGTCTTCAACATCACCTATGAGCTGAGCGAGTTCCAGAGCATTTCGGCCCGCGCCATTATTCGCGACAACGACGTAAACTGGTATGCGGCCTATCGGTTGTCGGGGGATTTCGGACCCGAGTACTTTGTGATCGTTGGGGACCCGAACTCGCGGACCTTCACGGAAAGACTGGCGTTCAAAGTCATTCTTCCCTTTGACCTTGTGCTGGGCTCGCGTTCTTAGTCTCCAGCGAGGTAGGCACGATTGTGGCAAGGACGAGCGCAACCAGCAAACAGAGTGCGGATCCGATGCCAGGACCGAACGGATCCGATTCGTAAAGGCGCGCGCCGACGAGCGTTCCCAAAATCGCGCCAAAACCCTGTACGGCCATCACGCCCCCGAGGTACAGTCCTGAACGCCGTTCGTCAATCCGGCTGACCATGGCATACCAAGCCGGCAGCGCCAGCAAGAAGCCGATACCGACCAGCGCAGCGGCTGGAATCACGAATGCGAAGTGCCGGATCGCGTCGCTCCACTTGCCGGCTCCGATAACCGCCAAGCCGACCAAACACACAAGCAAGCCGAGGTCAACAGCGCGCCGGTGACCGATCTTTTCGCCGGCCATGCCCATCGGGAGACTGAGAACCGCCAGCGTTGCTGCAGCCGGGAGGGCCAGGGTTCTCCCGAAGGCGTTCACATCCACCCCATAGATGTCTTGAGCGAAGAACATCAATACCGGTGCAGGCAGACCGATGGCGACAAACGTGATGAAGCCGAGGATGAAGACCATCGGGATCTCTCTGAAGCAACGCCAAACGTCGCTCAACCGGTGTTCCTCTTCAGCGGTTGACCCCAGCGAACGATCATCGTGAATCGTAAACGAAGTGAGCAGAACGCAGAGGAAGAAGAGGCCGGCAGCGGCGGCAAAGGAAGCCTTGTAGGAATTGGCGAGCGCGTTTGCCTCTCCTCCCAGCACGAAGCCCAGCGCGAGGCCCGCCATGAAGCAGAAGTTCAACAGGCTCATGCCTTGCGAGCGCTGATCCTCCGAGGTCGCGTCGCCCATCATCGCGTAGGCGGACGTCCAGACCATCGCTGCCGCGAGGCCGTCTGCGATCCGAAGAAGAAGGATAGCCACGAAAAGGCCCTGGCCCCACGTATCCGGGATCGCCATTGTGAGGAGCGGAGTAATCGTCCAGATCAACGGGCCGATGAGCAGGAACCGCTTGCGTCCGAACCGGTCGGCGTAATGCCCGACTACTCCCTTGAAGAGGGCCTCGGAGACGAGGTACACAGCCAAAACGATGCCGATGTAGCGTTCCGAAAAGTGGAGGTCTTCCCGTAGGTAGGCGGGTACAGCGAAGAAGTTGAGCGCGACTGTGCCTAACTCCGCCAGGAAGGTAATGGGAAGGAGGCGAAGCACCGCCTTTTGCTTCCAAATTGGCACCTGGGTCGTTTGCACTCTGCCTCCGAATGAAACGGGGCGCGCCAACCGGACGGACGCGCCCCAACTCGTCCCACGGACGGAACCGGATTAGCGCTTGACGAACTGGAACCCGCGTCGCGCCCGCTTGCGTCCGTACTTCTTGCGCTCTTTGACGCGAGGATCTCGCGTCAGGAAGCCATCGCGCCGCAGCGGCGTTCGCAGGTTCGGATCCATCTCGATGATCGCCTTGGCGATTCCATGACGGATCGCGCCGGCCTGACCGGAAAGCCCGCCGCCATGCGCGTCCGCGACAACGTCCACCTTTCCTTCCAGACCCACATGACGAATCGGAGAAAGCACGATCATCTCCAGGACCTGCCTCCCCAAGTACTCGCCCATGGGTTTGTCGTTGATGACGACGTTGCCCGTTCCGGGTTTCAGCCAGACTCGCGCAATGGCGTTCTTGCGCTTACCCGTTGCGTAGTATCGAACTTCTGCCACGTTAGCTCTTCACCTCCAGCGTCTCGAGGTTATGGTTCTCGTGTTTGTGTTCGGCGCCTTGGTACACATGCAGTCGCTTGATCATCCGGCGACCCAGACGGTTCTTCGGCAGCATCCCCCAAACGACCTTCTCTACCAGCTTCTCGGGCTTATCCTTCAGCAGCTTGCCGCGGGAGACGCTCTTGATTCCGCCCGGATAGCCTGAATGCCAATAGATCAGCTCGTCCGGCTTCGAGTTCCCCGTCAGGCGAATCTGCGCCGCGTTGATCACAATCACGTGATCACCCACGTCCTCGCTATACGAGAACGTAGGCTTATGCTTGCCGCGCAGCACCTGTGCAACGGCAGCGCCGAGCCGACCGAGCGGCACTCCAGCCGCGTCGACCACATACCATTTTCTTTCTGTCTTTGTTTCCGTCATCTCTATCGGTTTCCTTTCTCGAGTCTCAAGTCCCTGTATCTCTTCCCGTAATGCACCTGCATCAGTGTGAGCCCGTGGGCAGGCAACACGACCGGCCACGTCACCGAATCTCGCCGCTCTGGGTCCAGCAGTGAGGCGAATTCTTCTTCCGTTCGGCGGTGCGTCCCGACCTCGACGAGTCCACCTACGATCCTTCGCACCATTCCCCGCAAGAAAGCGTTTCCACGGATCGTTACGGTCACTTCGCCCTTCCCTCGGCGCACTCGGCATGACGAGATACGACGCTCCGTGTTGGTCGCTTCCGGAAGCTGTTCGCTGAACGCGCGAAAGTCGTGTCTCCCCTTCAGGTGTTCAGCGGCATTCTGCATGGCTTCCACATTGAGCGAGGCGCCGACCGCGTGCACATATCGCGCCACCAAAGGGTTAGGGTGTCGCGACTCGGTGAGCCGATATCGGTACGTTCTGCCCCGCGCGAAGAAGCGGCTGTGAAACTCAGGCGGCAGTTCGAACGATTCGGTGACCACGATTTCCGGGCCCAACCGGTCGCTCAGCACCAACGCCCACTTCTTCGCGGGCATCGGCAGACTCGTTTCAAAGTCGGCCCGTTGGCCAAGCGCATGCGCGCCGGCGTCGGTGCGACTCGCGCCGCGAAGCTCGATCGCGTGCCCGCACAGGCTCTCGATACAGGTTTTCAAGGTTCCCTGGACGGTTCTTTGGTTCGGCTGCTCCGCCCAACCGCAGAAGTCCGTCCCGTCGTATTGTATGACCAGGCCGATCCTGGTGCTCACATCCTATTACTCAACAAATTCGATGACCGCCGTGGGCGCGCCGTCGCCCCGTCTTCGGCCGGTGCGCGTGATCCGCGTGTACCCTCCGTTTCGGTCGGCGAAACGAGGCGCAAGGTTGTCGAACAAGTGCTTGACCAGATCCTCGCCGTTGATGAGACCAGCCTCGCACTGTTCCGCGTGAGAAAGACCCAGCCTACGGGGGTCCTTCGCCGGAATGCTCTTGCTATGCCCGACGAGAATTCTCCGCGCTCTGCGCCTTGCCGCAAGCGTGTCTTGTTTTCCGAGCGTGATCAGCGGCTCCACAATACGCCGAAGCTCCTTGGCCCGAGCGAGAGTCGTATGCACGTAGCCGTGCCGAATCATCTGCCGCGCCAAGTTGGTCAGCAACGCCCGTCGCTGATCCGACGGCAACCCAAGTTTTCTTCGATCTACCTTGTGTCGCATCTTTCGCTCCTTAGTGCTCCGCCTCCGCCGGCGCGCGAATCACGGCCGCAGTGGATCGCAGCGAGAGTCCGCGCTCATCCAGCTTCTGGCGGACCTCTTCCATCGCCTTCTTCCCGAATCCGGGAATGCACTCGAGGTCCTCTTCCGACTTCTTCACGAGGTCCTTGAGCGTCGAGATCTCCGCTCGCTTCAAGCAGTTCAGCGTGCGCTGGCTGAAGTCCATCTCCTCGACGGTGATGTCGGGCACGCCCTCCAGCTCCTCGTCCACCTCCTCTTCGCCCAGGCTCATGATGTTCATCGCGCCAGGACCAAGGTCAAAGAAGAGGCGCACGTACTGATCCATGATCTCCGCGGCCTGCTTGACCGCCACATCCGGCGCGACGGCGCCGTTTGTCCAAACTTCCAGTGTCAGGCGGTCGAGGTCAGTGCGTTGGCCGACGCGTGTCGCATCCACCGTGTAGTTCACCTTTTTGACCGGTGTGAACTGGCTGCCCATCGGCATGATCCCGATCCGACCGCGGTAATTCTCCTGGCGCTCCGGAGGCGTGTATCCCGTCCCCCAGCTCACAAAGAGCTCCGCGTAGAACGTGGCGCCCTTCTCCGATAGGGTGAGCAAGTAGGCCTCTGGGTTCACGATCTCCACGCCTTCGGGCGTCTTGATGTCGGCAGCGGTGACGCGCCCCGGACCCGTAACATCAATCACCAGTTGGAAATCGGTTTCCGGCGGCCGATCGCCGTGGACCCGAATCGCGACGTCCTTGAGGTTCAGCATGAACTCGGTCATGTCCTCTTTCGCGCCCGGAATCGGCGCGAACTCGTGCAACACCTTCTCCACACGAACCGCCACGATGGCAGCGCCGGGGATCGAGCTCAACAACATGCGACGCATAGCGTTGCCAAGCGTCTGTCCATACCCTCTCTCCAAGGGCGTCACGACAAACTTGCCGAACGTTTCTGTCAACTCAATCGTTTGAATCTCTGTCATACTCTTATCTTGTGTAGAATTCGACGATCAGCTGCTCGTTGATATCGTTCTCGACCTCCGATCGCTCGGGAAGACGCAGAACCTTGCCGTCGAACGTTTCGTAGTCCAGACTCAGCCAGCCAGGCACATTTGCAGTCTGGACGGCTTTGATCGCCTCGTCAATCAGTTTCGTCTCGCGCTTGGACGGATGCAGCGAGACCACATCGCCAGGTCGCAGTTGGAAGCTGGGGATGTTGGTTCGCCGTCCGTTCACAGCGAAGAAGCCATGGGAAACCATCTGGCGAGCCTGGCCTCGGGAGGACGCCCAGCCCAGCCGGAACACCACGTTGTCCAGGCGAGTCTCCAAGAGCTGGATCAGGTTTTCGCCTGTGACGCCCCTTCGCCGAGTTGCTTCTTCCATGTAGTGCGAGAACTGCTTCTCGCGCAAAAGGTATTGGCGCTTGAGCTTCTGCTTCTCGAGAAGCTGTTGGCCGTACTCCGTCGGGCGGCGGCGGACCGCTTCCGCTCCGTGCTGGCCGGGCGGCTTCTTCCGCGATTCGCGCTCCATCGCGCACTTGCGCGTGTGACAGCGCGCGCCCTTCAGATAGAGCTTCTGGCCGGCGCGGCGGCAATAACGACACTTGGAAGTCCAAATGACCGACATCGGTTTCTCTTACACTCTCCTCTTCTTGGGCGGCCTGCAGCCGTTGTGCGGCAGTGGAGTAACGTCGCGAATCGAATTGACGGTCAGCCCACTCGCTTGAATCGCGCGGATCGCCGTCTCGCGACCACCCCCAGGGCCTTTGACCCAAATATGAACTCGCTTGACTCCCTGCTCGGCCGCCCTACGTGCCGCGTCCTCAGCTGCAACCTGAGCGGCGAAGGGCGTTCCCTTCCGGCTTCCCTTGAAGTTCACGCGGCCGGCGCTGGACCACGCAATTACATTGCCCTGCATGTCCGTGAACGTGACAATCGTGTTGTTGAACGTCGCCTTGATGTGGGCGATCGCCTCCAGCACGTTCTTGCTGCCTTTCGACTTCGTAGACTTCGTACTCTTGGTTGATTTTCTCGCCATAGTCCCTTACCGATTACTTCGTGGCCTTCTTCTTGCCGGCAACGGTCTTCTTCGGCCCCTTCCTCGTTCGGGCGTTGCTGCGCGTTCGCTGCCCTCGCACGGGCAGGCCGCGGCGGTGCCGCAATCCTCGATAGCATCCGATTTCGATCAAACGGCGAATGTTTTGCTGGATCTCGCGCCGCAGGTCACCCTCGACGCGGTAATCGTTCTCGATGATCTCGCGAAGCTTGGCAACCTCTTGATCGCTCAGGTCGCCCATCTTGCGGGTGGGGTCTACTCCCGCCTTCTCGCAGATCTCGAGAGCCGTCGTTCGACCGATTCCATAGAGGTACGGCAAAGCGAAGGCGACGGCCTTGTTTCTTGGCAGGTCAACACCGGCAATTCGCGCCATTCTCTGCCTCGCCTCCTACCCTTGCCGCTGCTTGTGCTTCGGATTCGAGCACAGCACGCGAACCACACCATGCCGCCGCACAATCTTGCAGCGGTCGCACATCTTCTTGACGCTTGTTCGTACCTTCATCGCTAAATCCCAAAATGCCCGACACTCGTCAGGCGCAAGCGGTGAGTATACCCATCTCGGGGGGCTATTCGTCAACCGTCGGAGCCTGGCCTTTATCCCGGTACACGATCCGGCCGCGGGTCAGGTCGTAGGGGGAAAGCTCCACCTTGACCCGGTCCCCGGGCAGGATTTTGATCCAGTGCATCCGCATCTTTCCGCTGATGTGCGCCAGGATCTCGTGTCCCGTGTCCAGTTTCACGCGGAAGTTCGTGCTCGGCAACTTTTCCGTTACCGTGCCTTCCACGATCAAGCCGCGCTCCTTGTCGCTGGTCTTTACCTTCCGTTGTTTACCCATACTACTCCTATATTATGCTTCATTTGGCAGTGTCAAAACCATCGGGCCGTCCTCTGTAACGGCAATCGTGTGCTCGAAATGCGCAGAGAGAGAGCCGTCAGCGGTCACCACCGTCCAGCCATCCGACAGCGTTTTCACCTTCCATGTCCCCGCATTCACCATAGGCTCTACGCAAAACGTCATCCCTCGTTTGATTGCTGGGCCGGCCCCTTTCTTCCCAAAGTTGGGAACCGACGGGTCTTCGTGGAGGTTCCTGCCAATGCCATGGCCCGTCAGATCGCGGACCACGGAATAGCCATTCGACTCCACATACGTCTGAACGGCATGCCCAATCGCTCCGATCTTTCGCGATTCTCTGCATTGGGCTATCCCTTGCATGAGACTCTCTCGGGTCACGTTGAGCAACCGTTGAGCTTCCTCTGAGATCCTGCCGACCGGGTACGTCCAGGCCCCATCCCCATGGAAGCCGTCTTTGAAGGCGCCCACGTCCAACGATACAATATCACCTTCCTCCAGAACGCGATCGGATGGGATGCCGTGGACGACTTCGTCGTTCACGGAAATGCACACCGAGGCGGGAAAGCCCCGATAGTTCTTGAACGACGGCGTTGCGCCCTGCGATCGGATGTACGCCTCGCCGATCTCATCGAGCTCCTTGGTCGTCGTCTTGCCGGGAACGATTGCGGCAGCCATGACGCGGAGCGCTTCGGCGACGATCCTCCCAGACTCGCGCATGAGTGCAATCTCGTCTTGCCTCTTCAGAAAAATCACGCCTCGAGCACCGACTGGATTCGATCGTAGACCTCTTCGATCGTTCCGGAAGCGTCAATCTCTCGCAGAATGGACTTCGCGCGGTAATAGTCAACGAGCGGGGCGCTCTTTTCGAGGTAGACGCGTAGCCGATTCCTGACTGCCTCCGGATCGTCGTCCGCCCGCGTCTGGAGCCTCGACGAGCAAACGTCGCACGTGCCGAACGTCTTCGGAGGGTTGTTCTTTTGGTGATACGTCGCGCCGCAATTCAGGCAGGTCAATCGCCCGGCCAGTCGCGTCACGACCTCTTCTTCGGGCGCGACCAGGGCGAGCACGTAAT
>RFHN01000255.1 GCA_003695835.1 Armatimonadota bacterium | reverse complement strand
TCGTAGACCTGCGAAAGCGTAGCCGGCCCCTTCGCGCAGTTCTTGCCACGCGAGCCCGCGTGGTGCGGGTTTCCGTCGAGGCGTACGATTTCCAGGGTGTCCTTGTCCACGAACGCCATCAGCCCACAGGCGGCTTCGCAGTTGAAGCACGTCGTGGGGATCAGCATCAGCCTGCGCTCTTTGCGTTTGGGCCAGGCCTTGGGATCGTTCTCGACCCATTCGTCCCATCGCTCGACAGGCGGGAAGGACTCGAGGGCTGTTCGGTTCATTGTCTGGGCGTCCGCCATTGCGCTCATCGTACTCGATAGGCGCCCTGGCGCGGAACAAACGCCTCGGGGGCGTGGCGGTCAAACACCCAAGAGTTGGTGGGCGACCGCCATGTCCTTATCCCCCCGCCCGCTTAGATTCACTACTACGACCGATCCAGGCTCCCACCGCCTCTTCCGCAGCTCGGCGAAAGCGTGGGCAGATTCGAAGGCGGGGATCAGCCCCTCCATTCGGGAGAGCCAAACGAACGCGTCGAGCGCTTCTTCGTCGGTTGCCGAAACATACAAGGCTCTTCCAGAATCTTTTAGATAACTGTGCTCGGGGCCAACTCCCGGGTAATCGAGACCGGCGGAGATGGAGTGGGTCGGCAACACCTGACCGTGAGCGTCCTGCATCAGATAGGACAGGGCGCCATGCAACACGCCGGGGCTTCCCGCATTGAGCGGTGCAGCGTGCTCGCCGCTCTCCAATCCTCGGCCGCCCGCCTCGACCCCGATCAGTTGCACGCTTTCGTCGGGGACGAAGGCGCTGAAGATGCCGATCGCGTTCGAACCTCCGCCCACGCAGGCAAGAACGGCGTCGGGCAGCCTTCCTTCCTTTTCGACAATCTGGACTCGTGTCTCTTCGCCGATCACTTGCTGGAAGCGCCGAACCATGAGCGGGTAGGGGTGCGGCCCGACGCAGGAACCTACGATGTAGTGCGTGTTATGGACGTTCGTAACCCAGTCGCGCATCGCTTCGTTCGTGGCGTCTTTGAGGGTCTTCGTGCCCGAGGAAACGGGTACGACCTCCGCGCCGAGCAGCCGCATGCGAAAGACGTTGATTTCCTGTCTGCGAACGTCCTCCTCGCCCATATACACGACGCACTCCATGCCGAACATGGCGCAAACGGTCGCGGTTGCGACGCCGTGTTGTCCTGCGCCGGTCTCGGCGATGATGCGAGTTTTGCCCATCTTTCTCGCGAGCAGGGCTTGCCCCAACGCGTTGTTCAGCTTGTGGCTACCGGTGTGACAGAGGTCCTCGCGCTTGACGTAGACCCTTGCGCCGAGCTCTTCCGAAATGCGCGACGCGAACGTCAGGGGTGTGGGACGACCGATGACGTTTCGGTGGTAGGCGCTGAGCTCTTCGCGGAACTCCGGGTCGTTCCAATACCGTTCGAGCGCTTCGCTCAGTTCGTCCAGCGCGGGTACCAGCGTTTCCGGGACGTATCGCCCGCCGTAAGGGCCGAATTCGTGGGCGGTGGAGTGCACGGCTTGATTATGGCTCTCAGATAGACTGCCGCCGTCATGCCTGCCTGTCGACTTCTCGCCGTAGACATTGACTTTACGCTCGTGGACGACGAGCGTAAAGTCCCGCCGGAGAACGCCGAAGCGCTACGCAGGGCGCGAGAAGCGGGCATCGAGGTCGCTCTCGCGAGCGGTCGAATCGTTTCCAGCTTGCACCTGTATTGCGACGAGATCGGTTGGCCTATGCCTCTCATCGCGTGCAACGGCGCCTACGTCCTCGATGCGGATGGTCAGGTGTTGGCGGACCACCGTCTTGACAGCGAAGTGGTCGAAGCGGTCGTGAGCGAGTGCGAAAGTCGAGGTTTCCACGTAAACGTGTATGCGGGGGATCGGTTGTCGTTCGCGGAAAGGACGCCGATGGCGGAGAAGTATCTCCAGCGCGCCCGCCGGTCGTATTACGAGGTCTTGCCGTGGCCCGAGCTTCGGACGCAGCGGGCGAACAAGCTGATCGTAGTGGATGAGCCGCAGCGCTTGGAAACTCTGCGCGGTTGGCTCGTCGAGGAGCTTCCGAAGGACAAGGCTATCGTAACCTATTCGGAGCCTGAGTATCTGGAGGTTCTTTGCCCGGATTGCAGCAAAGCGACGGGATTGGCGGCTTTGGCGAAGAGGATGGGAATCGAGCGGCAGGCGACCGCGGCCATCGGGGACTATTACAACGATGTCGAGATGCTTGCCTGGGCTGGGTTCAGTGCGGCTGTGGAAAACGCGGTTCCCGAGGCGAAAGCGGTCGCGGATTGCGTAGTCCCGTCGTATCGGGAGCTCGGCGTCGCCCGCTTTGTTGAAATGCTCCTTAAGAATGTGGGAAAATAGCCGAGAGATAAGACGAACCCGAGCTTTCGGACGTCTTATAACCGAAGTAGGCTGACGAGGAGACAAAGAATCATGATTCAGATTTTGCGGAGACTTTTCGTTCTCACGGGGCTTTGCGCATTCGCTTCCCTTACGGCATTCGCAGGCACGCTAACTGTTACGAGCCCCGAAGACGGCGCCTTTGTAGGCGCGAACACCACGATCAACTTCCGAATTGAGGGCGGTAACGTCCAGGTTACGGTCCGCGCCCAGATCGTCAAAGTGGGTGGTGGCGCTTCGACAACGCTCGAGACGCGCGTGACGCCGGACGAATCCGGGAACGCCTCGGGAAGCCTGTCATGGAATCCTAGCGACTCGTTCCCGGAAGGCGATTACGATATCACGGTCACAGCGACGGAGCCGGGGAACACCTACAATGTTGTGACGTTGACCGTTACGCTCGACCGAATCAAGCCGCGGTTCAGAGACTTCTCGCCGCTTCAAAACTCTTTCGTGCGCGGCGTAGTGACGATTACGGCCGAGATTGATGAAGCCAACATCAAAGAGTGGCGCGTTACCGTAGACGATGCCGACCTGCCCAACAACACCGGCAACACAGCCAGTGTTTCCGTCACGTGGGACACGTCCTTCATCGAAGAGGACGGAGCGAAAACGATCAAGATCAAGGTGATAGACAAGGCCGACAACGAGGACACGCTGGAGATCCCCGTCACGGTGGATCGTGCGGCGCCGACGGTTAGCGTTCTATTCCCGCGATCGAATGCGGTCATTCGTCCGGGTAGCGTATCCGCGGTCATCGTAAAGATCACGGACGGCGGCCCCGACTCCGTGGATTGGATGGCGGTTCTTGTCGAGATGCGTCGAATGGACGATACGGTAATCCGCCGCGTTTACCGACTGCGGTGGACCGGTGGAAACCCGTCCGAGTGGCTGGGACGGCTTCCGGTCTACTTCACGGATCCGGATGAGTTCAAGATTACGGTTCGGGTTGTCGATCGAGCCGGGAATGTAGCGCCGGTTCAGGAAGTTCCGATGACTACGGGGCGGTCTCGCTACCGGGCTCCGCGGTACCCGTGGCGGCGCTAACCGCACATGGAATTCGGTAAGCTACCACCGAACCGTGAGGAGACGAAATGGAGAAATTTGCAAGGATGCGTAAGATCGTAGTCGGTGCCGCGATGGCGGCGGCCGTATCGGCGTCGGCCCAGGTGCCGGACCTTTTCGATGCTTTCGAGATGGGCGGGCGCTCCCTCGGAATGGGCGGCGGGATGTACTCCAACGCCGCGGATCCGAGCGCGTCGTATTGGAACCCGGCAAACCTGAGCCTCATCGGGGAAGCGCAGTTCGAGCTGAATTTCCGGAACCTCCCCTCCACAGAGACGAGGCTTTCCGGACGCGTGGATGACCCAGAAAAGGATACGAACGCGCGATTCGGCGGGTCGTCGATCACGTTCGGAGGCATCGTTCTTCCGATCGGCACTCGCGGAACGCTGGGCGTCAGCTACGCTCGAGGCGGCTTCTATCACGATCGAGAGTTCGGCAGTCAGCTCGATGGAGGTGACGGCGTCAATGTGGACATCAACGACCTCCTGCGCGTGGACAATGAGTTCCTGACGGTGGCGTGGGGTCTGCCGAGCCGCGGGCGAACCAACATCGGCGTTGGGATAGTTCTTGCCCGGCAGCACATTCTCAGTGACACCTTCCGAAGAATTGACGACGGCCAAGAGACGACCGTGATTGACGATCCGCCCGTCTCCGATGATGGTTTCGGCGTCGGAGGGATAGTTGGATTCCAATTCACCCCGCCCAACAATCCGAATGTTTCCTTCGGTATCTCTTACCGTACACCCATCAGGGTGAACATGGACAAGCTGGACGCCATCTCGAACGAGATTCCAGGGCGGCTCCAGGCCGGTTTCGTCTGGAGGCGGGATGGCCTGCGCGGTGGGCGAGACTACTTGATCGGCGGCGTGGACGGCGCCTGGTACTTCGAAGCCAACCGCAACAAGCCGAGCGGGTTGAAGAGAGACGGGCACGCGGCGGCTGGCGTCGGAATCGAATACAACTGGGCGCAGAGCTTCGGCTACGTGCCGATCCGACTGGGCTTTCGCGCAGTGCAGGACGCCGGTGACGGGTTCGCTTCCCGCAGCGCCTTCACGTTCGGCCTCGGTTACCGTCCGTTCGACGCGAACTACTGGATTGACCTCAACCTCGCGGCGGTGAGTGGGCAGTCCAGCCCAGACTTGGCGATCAGCATCACGTCGCGAATCGGAAAGAAGTAAGAAATGAGATACGCGTTGCGCTGGATCGTATTTGTGGTTCTGAGTGCGCTGGTCGTCGGCGCATCCGCTCAAGTTTGGCGGGATGCGTACGAGCGCGGCCTTCGTTTGGCGAAACAAGGGAACTGGGCAGACGCCAAAAAGGCCTTTGAAGAGGCAATCGCCGATCGTGGCGAGGATTCTCAGGACCCCTCGACGGTTGGCGCTGCTGTGACTACGCGGAGCCTTTGGCGCAATGGCGCACCCTATTCGCCAAACTTTGCCGTCGCCTACTGTTCCTTCAAACTGGCTGCCGCCGCTCAATCGAACGAGGAGCGTGAAGCTCACCTGAAGGACGCGATCGCCGGCTTCAGCAAGCTCATCAGCGAGGGCAAGGCGAGCGTCGAAGCTATGGTGCTTCTCGCTTCGTCCTATGCCGCCGCGGGCAACATGGCGGAGGCCTCCAAGATCCAAAAGTCCTTGGCCCAAATGGATCTGGAGAAGGCCTACAAGGTGGATCGAGAGGTTCTGGAGCCCGGCGACCTCGGCGTCATCTCAGGAACGGCCGGTCCGGGCACACAGCCTTCGAATGTGGACCCTCTGATCCTTCCAGGGCGCTTCGGTTTGGTACCTGTCTTGGACTTCAAGTTCGCCCTGCTCATCGGCAACTCCGAAAATGGCGGTCCGGAGTTTGCAACGAACGATGTGGACCTGATTCGCGAAGCGCTCATCGAGCACGCGGGCTACGCTGAGTCCAACATCGTTGTCCTCAAGAACGCCACGGTGGAGGAGATCCGTAAGCAGGCGGAAGCGCTCGTCCAGCGGATGCCCGAAGCAGGCACGCTGTTCCTGTTCTTTTCGGGACAAGGCGTCCACGACGATCGCGACAAGAAGGACTACCTGCTCGGAACCGATTCGGATCGGACGAAGATCGAAACGCTGTTGCCGAAAGCCGACTTGTATCGGATTTTTATGCAAAAAGGCTCCGCGATCTTCGCGTTCTTTGAGACAGACCGTCCCAAGAGCGCGGACGGAGGGTACTTCGGCAAAGAGGTGCCCGAGCTGGGTCGGATCGCTCAGTGCCATGGGACCATGCCCGGAGACGATGTATACGGTCTGATTTGGGATGGAAAGCAGTACGGCGTCTACGCCCGTGCCATAGCGGTAACGCTCGCCGACTTCCACAGCAACCAGATCGAGGTGGGTGAGTTCTGTTGGCAGGTGTTCGACCGCATACGCTCAGGCGTAGGCCCGAGCACGGGCGGCCTGCAGGTCCCGACTCTCCCGGTTGTGGTGGGTATGACTCCGACCTCGCGGTTCTGACGCTGATTCTTGCGGTACACTTCTTTTGTTGCGCAGGGAGTGGCGCGCTAAAGGAGGCCTACCGTGACGCCCAGAGAAGAGCCGTTGGATCCCGCCGTTGTGCAGCTTCTGCAACAAGTGGAACGGGACGCGGACAGCTATCTGAGTGAGATTGTTGCGCCTGCGTGGGCGAAAGCACTTCGCTTATGCTGGCCGCCCTACCGTTCGTGTTATCCCTTTTGGAAAGTGGTGGCGGAGGAGGCGCGCTCCGGAGACAAGGCATTGAGGCTTCTCTTCAGCCACTACGTTTTCGGTCATCGGAGG
>RFHN01000254.1 GCA_003695835.1 Armatimonadota bacterium | reverse complement strand
ATCCAGCACCATGGCGATACCCTCCTTCGGCGTCGGCTCAGCAGGTTCGGTGTCGGGAGCGGGAGGCTGTTCGACGACCGATCCGTCGCCGACGAGGACCTCCGCCTTCTTTGTCGCACCGCTCGGGAAGCTGTAACCCCAAGCAACGATGTCCGCGACCTGGTCGGCGCCGAGAGCGCTTCGCGCCCTGCCCTTGACGGCGTGAACCTCGTCGTCGAGGCGGTCGCCCAGCGAAGGGATGATGAGCTGGAATCCCGCGCGCTCGAGCGGTCGGAAGATCTTGCGTACCAGATCGAGCAGGCGCTCCCGTTCCGCCACTGGGATCGTGTGATCGTGCAGGAATGCCTGAGCGTCTTGGAGCGAATCCAGAACGCAGGACTCCAATTCCGCAAGAGCGTGAGTGTATTTCTCGAGTCGCGCTTCGAGCGCCTCCAGGTTCTGCTGCACCGCGTGAAGCTCTTCGGCCGCCTGGGCGCTCTTTTCGAACGCCTTTCGCAGCTTGGGCAGCTTGACCTGCAGCACGGCAGCCGCATCTTGCAGCGACTCAGCCGCCGCCTCGAGATCGTTCAGAAGTTCCTCACCCGAGCTCATACGGTTACGCTCAATCCATAGATCTCGCTGTACTTTGCGCGCAGGTAGTTCATCATGTGCGTGGAGTCCAACTCGGATCCGGTGGCTCGCTTCAAGAGTTCGTTCGGAAGGTACTTGCGACCGTACCGATGGACGCGCTCGCGCAACCAACCAAGGATCGGCTGGAACTCACCAGCTTCGATCCTGGCTTCGAGACCGCCCAATTCGCTCTGCATCGCGTTCCAGATCTGGGCGGCGGCGAGCGTCCCGAGCAGGTAGGTGGGGAAGTATCCGATCATCCCGCCCGACCAGTGGACGTCTTGCAAGACACCATCGGCATCGCTGGGCGGCGTGATGCCCAAGTACTCTTCCATCTTCGAGTTCCACAGTTCGGGGAGCTCTTTGAGGTTCACCTTTCGCTCCACCATCGCCGTTTCGATTTCGAAGCGAAGCATGATATGAAGGGGATAGGTGACCTCGTCAGCTTCCACGCGAATCAACGACGCCTTGACTTCGTTGGCGGCGCGATAGAACGCTTCCTCGTCCACATCGGCGAGCGACTCTGGGAAGAACTCTTTCAGCCGCGGCAAGTAGTAGTTCGTGAAGGCGCGACTCCGGCCGACCTGGTTTTCCCAAAAGCGACTCTGGCTCTCATGGATGCCGAGCGAGGCGCCGCCTCGGAGGAACGTCCCTTCGTACTCGTCCGGCGAACCTTGCTCATACATCCCATGGCCCGCCTCGTGCATGGAAGCGTACAGGCTGCCCGGCAGGTAGTGCTCGTCAAAGCGCGTGGTGAGGCGGACGTCCTTGTTGCCAAAGCTCGTGCAAAACGGGTGGGGAGCGATGTCTTGTCGGCCGGTCTCGAAGTCGAACCCGATCCGCTGCACGACGTCGTTCGTTACTTCCTTCTGCTTTTCGATCGGGTAGGAGCGCGTCATGATGCCGGACGACTCGATGCCGGTCGCCTGAATCTCGCGAAGCAGACCGACCAGTGGCTCTCGGAGGCTTTGGAACAGCGCCTTCACCTCCGCAGTTTTCGCCCCCGGCTCGAACTGGTCGAGCAGCGCGTCGTACGGGTGATCCTCGTACCCCAGGTGATCCGCCTTGCGCAGCGAAAGGTCCACGATCTTTTCGAGATAAGGCAGGAAGAGTCCGAAGTCGTTCTTCTTTCGCGCCTCTACCCAGACCTCGTGCGCCAGCGCCGTGAGTCTCGACTCCTCGGTGACCAGCTCCTCGGGCACCTTCGTCGCCTTGTCGAAGTCTCTTCGCGTGACTCGAACGAGGGCTGCATCGTCGCTATCCGGGTCCAAGGTTGCAGACTCCTTCTCCGCCTCCTCGAGGGTGCTGCGAAACTCGTCGCTCGTGAGTTTCTGGTGCGCGAGGGTCGAGAGTGTCGCAAGTTGCTCTGCTCGCCCCGCTGCTGCGCCCTTGGGCATGTAGGTCTGCTGGTCCCAGCCGAGTACGGCCGCGGCGTCGTGTAGGTGGACGATCTCTCTCTCCAGTTCGCGAAGTCGGTTGATTGCGCTCATGACGCGAGTTTACCGACACAGAAGAAAAGGAGGGCGCCGACTTCCTGCCGGCGCCCTCGCTCGTGGGGGGACGGAGGGGTTTAGGAGGAGAGAAACTACTCGACCAACTCCACTAAGACCTCCGGGTCGCATTGACCGGCCAGTCCATAGTAGAAACGGCCGTCCGTCCAGTAGAGGATGTTCAGGTTCCCCTGACGGATGCAGCGCAGTCTGTTGTCTCCGACTGTCTCGCCTTCTTGGAAGAGCGGTCTGTCAGAGATGACGTAGGTGTACAGGCTGCCATCCGTATCGAGGAGGATCAGGCGTCCCAAGTTGCAGTCCGGCAAGCGCGCTACTTCGGCTCGGATCGGACGCAAAATCGGTTTGGCGGGGGGCGGTTGAACGTTCAACCCAAGCGTGCGACTGAGCCACTCGACGGCGGTGTTGACGCTTCGCGCCTCGACCGCACCCGTGGCAGCAGCCCGCAGCGGAAGCATGGAGTTTTGCGCGGATTGGTTCGGATGCGACCAGTTGTAATAGCCGACCGCGACCAGAAGGCACGCCACAGCAGCCGTCAAGGCATAGCGCATCCTTCCTATGAGCGCGTCGGTCTTCTCGACTCGCTCGATCTCGGCAATTCGGTCCATGCACGCGGCCAACACGGCTTCGTGCTTCTCAGGGTGCAGCGTTTTTGACTTCCGCGTTGCCTCTTTGAGTGCAACCAAATCGAAGTACAGTCGCTGGGCGACCGGGTCGGATTCAATCTGACCCTTCAGTCGTTCCCAATCTTCGGGCTGCACCTCGCCGTCAACTGCGGCGTGAATCTGTTCTTCGTAATCGTTAGGAAGTGAGTTCGGGTCTCTCATACGATTCCGTGCTCCTTCGCGTAGTCCAGTAATTTCTCTCGCAGCATTGCGCGGCCCCGCGCCAAACGGCTGCGCACCGTTCCGACCGGCACGCCGAGGGCGTCTGCGACTTCGCGGTAGGAAAGCCCCTCGACGTCCGAAAGAACGATGGCTGCTCTGTATTCGTCCGGAAGAGACTGGATCGCCTCTTCCAGGCTATTGTCCACGACGCGCTCGAGAATCTGCTCCAGCGGCGGCGCCTCTTGGGAGGGCAGGTTCGTCGCTTCAACGGAGTCTTCAAGACTGACCGACTCGGGCCCGCGCTTCTGCTTCCGGACTCGATTGATATATGTGTTCGTCATGATTCGGAGGAGCCAAGCCTTCAGGTTGCGACCGTCGAAGCGGTCCCATGCTTGATAGGCTTTGATCAAGGTTTCCTGCGTCAAATCTTGAGCGTCCTCCTCTTGACGGGTGAACCGCAAGGCAGTGCTGTAGATGGCAGGAAAGACTTCCTTGACGGCCCGCTCGAATTCCTCGCGCTTGTCGCGCCGCTTGAAGAGCATTCAGCCGTGAAGTCTACCATCCTAATGGGTTCAACACCGAAAGGGCGCGCGCGGTTCCCGATTCCCAAAAACCGGTAGATTCCCTGGGGCCGAGCGTTCCCTGACTCGTCCGACCAGTCCGACTCGTCCGACCCGTCCGACTCCGGCAAGTCGGCGGCTGCGCCGAAAATGACGGTATACTTGCAGCGAACCAGCGGAGAGATGGCTGAGTGGTCGAAAGCGCTCCCCTGCTAAGGGAGTAAGTGCCCAAAAGGCGCTTCCCGGGTTCGAATCCCGGTCTCTCCGCCATACGATTTAGGTATGCGGCTGATCCTCGCAATCGGATATGTCGCCGCGCTATGGGGGCTTGCCGCCATCAGCGCTGCTGGCGCGTCTCTCAACGAGTATCTGAAGATCCGCTCCAAATACGGCATCAGTCAGGCGGCTGGCGCGGAGGCGTTGGAGACGCTCGTCGGTACCGGGACGATCGAGGTTCGAGCCACCGTGAAGGGTGTAATGACCGTGGACGACAGAACGACCCTCCTGATCGCCCTTCCTGGCTCGCAGTCTCTCTCGATTGGCGCCGAGGGAGCGCCGGCTTGGCTCAGGGTTCCAAACACTACGGCGCGCTTGATCGTTCAGGCGTCCCGCGAAAACGAGTTCGCCGAGCTGAACGCCAAGCTCATCGCCGCGATCGAAGAGGGCACAATTCGCGCCTGGGAAGAAGAGCAGCGACGAAAGGCGGAGGCGGCTGCCAAAGCGAGAGAGAACAAGCCTCAGACGACAAGGGGGAATTCGGCGCGGAATTGGAACCTTCCTCCGCATGAGGCGATTCCGGTGTACGCGAAGTTCATCCGCGGATACAACCCTCGCTTGACCGAACAACAAGCCCAAGAGATTGCGCACGGCATCATCGGCTTCAGCATTCAGTTCGGAGTGGACGCCCGCCTGATCACCGCCATGGTCCTGGTGGAGAGTGGCTTCAACCCGTCGGCAACCAGCCCGAAGGGCGCGATGGGGCTGGGGCAGCTGATGCCGGGCACGGCTCAGGGATTGGGCGTTCGCAACGCCTACGACACCTATGAGAACCTGTTCGGAACCGTTCGCCTGATTCGCGGACACCTGGACAAGTACGCCGCGACGGGGCCGGACGGTCAGAAGTACGCGGACCTTGTCACGGCGCTCGCTGCCTACAATGCCGGGTCGGGGGCGGTGCGCAAGTACGGCGGCGTTCCACCCTATCGCGAGACGCAAAACTATATCCGGAAAGTAATAGACTGGTATCGGCGTCTCTGCCGGGCGAACTAAGCCGGGCATGTCGAAACGCGTCACGATCTCCGTTTCACTGCGAGGGCTGCCGCCCGAATCCGCGTCCTGCCGTGCTTGCTTCGTCCGATTGGCCGACCGAGTGCAGGCGCTCGGCGACGTGGAAGGCATCCAAATCCAGCCGGAGCGCGGTCAGGTTCTTCTCGACCTTCGCGAGACCGCCGACGTGGACCGAGTTCTCTCTTCGACCGAGAAGATTATTCGCGAGGTTGCGTCGGGCTTCAGCCACCGCCGGTACCGCATCGGGGGGATGGACTGCCCTCAGTGCGCCGAGTCTATCCAGGAAAGGGTCGAGCGTCTCCCGGGGGTCCTCTCGTGCACCGTGGACTTCCCGATGGCGCGGATGGTTGTCGAGTTCGATGCGACGCAGGTTGCTCCGGAGCAGATCGAGGCAGAAGTCCGTCGTTTGGGTT
>RFHN01000253.1 GCA_003695835.1 Armatimonadota bacterium | reverse complement strand
TCCGATGCACAACGCCGAGGCGAACGAACTCGGCTTCCTCCAATCCCGGAATCAGGCGGAGAACCTCCTTCTGCGGCCCCCACTTGAGGCGAGTCTGGCACGCGACGAGGCTGTAGAGGGTCTTCTCACGATTCTCGGGACGGAGTTGAACCACTGCGTAAGGGCGCTTGCCGGTGCGTGGGTCGGTGAGTCCGACCGGTTTGAAGTTGCTGAAGCGAAGGCTCTCCCTGCCGCGCCTGGCGATCTCCTCGATGGGCAGGCACCCTTCGAAGTAGGCGGGCTTTTCGAAGTCGTGCAGCGGCACCTGCTCAGCGGCAAGCAGCGCGTCCACGAACCGCTCGTACTGCTCTTTGTCCATCGGGCAGTTGAGGTAGGCCGCGTCGCCCTTGTCGTAGCGACTCTGCTCCCAAACGACGTCGCGGTTGATGCTGTCCGCTGTGACGGTCGGACTGACCGCGTCATAGAAGTAAAGATGTTCCTGGCCGGTGAGGCTCTTGAGCCATTCGGAGAGCGCGGGCGACGTGAGCGGGCCGGTTGCGAGGATGGTCGGCGTGTCTGGATTGAACTTCTGCGGAGTGAACTCTTCCCGAACGACCTTGATGCGCGGGTGTCGCTCGATCTGCTCGGTCATCTCTTTCGCGAATGCAACGCGGTCCACCGAAAGCGCCTCGCCTCCCGGGACGGAGTTTCGCTCCGCCGTCGGAATCATCAGCGAGCCGAGCGCGCGCATCTCCTCCTTGAGCTGCCCGGCGGGCGAATCGGGGTTCTTCGACTTGAAGCTGTTCGAGCAGACGAGCTCCGCCAGCAGGTCCGTTTGGTGCGCGGGCGTCATGACCTGGGGGCGCATTTCGTACAGAAGGACCTCGCAGCCCGCGTTGGCAGCGGCCCAGGCCGCCTCGCACCCTGCAAAGCCTCCACCCACGACGACGACGTCCGGCTTCTTTGTCATTCCCGCATAGGATACCGGCAGGCTATCAGGTAGAAGAGGCACGGATGAGCTGGAAGGCGGTCATGCTCTTGTTCGTTGGAATCCTTCTGTCTGCCGGGCTGGTGGTCGCTGCCATCATGGCGCTGCTGTTTCGCGCCAGTGGAGGCCCCGTCGAAGCGGGGGACCAAGTACTGCAAGAGATCTGGAACGGCAACCTCGCGCGAGCCTATGATCTCACCGCGCCTGCCTTCCGAAAAGATACGTCCGCAGAAGAGTTCGGGCGGTTCGTCGAGCAATGGCGCCTCACCGAGGCAAAGAGCCGGACATGGCATACGCGTAGCGTCTCGGGCGATGCCGGTTTTGCTCGCGCCACCGTACGCCTCGACAGCGAACATAAGGTGCCGCTCGTGTTCGAGGCGGAACGAGAGGGCGAGACCTGGCGCGTCACCGTAATCTCGATCGAGGTCGAGAACTACCCGCTCCCGATTCCACCGGGGACGCTCGTAAGGATCGGCCGCGGGGGCGTAGTTGAGAAACAGTGAGGCAGGAAGGGGCGGGTAGACTCGGCGCCCTATGCGGCGAACGATACTCATTCTTATCTCGTTGTTTGCGCTTGCCTCGGCAAGCCTGGCCCATAAGCGGAACTTCACCTACACGTACGACTGGTTCACCGCCGATCTCTTCGAACGGGAGATCGAACTGTGGTGGACACAGCGTGAGGGTGGACACGCCGAGGGATTGATCGAATTCGAATACGGCGTAACCGACCGGTGGACCGTGAGCCCCTACCTGATCTTCGAACGGGAGTCTGGCGGAGAGATGGAGCTCAAGGGAGCCAAGCTGGAGCAACGGTACCGGTTCGGCGACTTCGCCGTGAACCAGGTCCTACCTGCTGCCTACTTCGAAGTGAAGAAAGAGGACGGCGAAGAGTGGGAGATCGAGCTGAAGGCGATCGCGTCGTACGTAACGCCTGAAGGCATCACGATCAGCGCCAACCTCATTACAGAGGGACATCCGGACGGCAGCGGCCCGTTCAAGTGGGAATATGCGGCCGGCATCGCTCAGCCCCTCTATCCGTGGACGCTCGGCGTCGAACTGTTCGGGGATTGGACAAATGGAAACCACTTCTACGGCCCAGCGATCGGTTTTTCGCCCGATGCAGCCTCGAAGGTCACCGTAACGATTGGGCTTCCTTCGAGCGGTGGCCCCGCCCGCGTGCGCACGCTCGCGCAGTTTCGGTTCTAAGCGACGGCGCGCTCTCGAATTTCGATGAGAAGGCGGGAACGTTCCTCCGGCTCCGGGCGACGGTCCTGGGCGATCGAGCAGAAACCCCGTACCCGCTCGACGAGGTTGCCGAGATCCGGCCGTCCATGGAACGCCTGCTCCAACGGGCGCAAAACCGGGGGGAGGAGAAGCTCGAGCCGGCAACGGATCAGGTACTCAAACCCGGGCAGCAGGTGCCGCTTCGCCTCCCGCGGCTTACCGTTCTTCTCGAGCGCGGCGGCAAGCAAGACGGCGGCAAGCGAACACCGCGACGGCCACAGCCCATACCGGTGTGCCGTGTTGAACGCGACGCCGGCGGTTTCGAGGACGGAGTCGGAAGAGGTAGCCCAACCGAGCCGCGCTTCGCAGAGCGCTTGGAAGAAGAGGATGTCAGGGCGTTCGTATGGAATCTCGACGTCGTCGAGGGATTCCTGGGCGGCACTATAGTCTCCGACCGACGTGAGACAGGCTCCCTGCGCCTGCCTTGCCAGCGCCAGGGCCGCCTGAGCGTTGCTGAGCGGGTCGTCCAGAGAGTCGTCGTCCAGGATTCCCGGCAAAGCCATCAGCTCGCTCATCGCCTGTTCCGCCAAATGGATGGCTCGTTCGGAGTAGGCCAGGCCGTCTCCGTATTCGCCCGAGCGACAGCACGCCATCGCCAACTCCGAAGCCAAGAGAGAGGCGAGGCCTGGTTGTTCGTTTCGTATGAGGTTGTTGAGGCATTCCTGGCCCGCTTCTATGAGGGACGAGAGCCGCAGGCGGGAAGCCATGAGCGAAAGGAAGTCGGTAAGCAGTAGCTCCGATCGCGGTTCGCGACCGTCGCGCGTGGCGCTGACTAATTCGTCGAGTAAGTACTCGGCGGCGTCAAAGACGTCACGATCCTCGAGGTCTGGACTCGAAGGCTCTCGAACTGCCCTCATCGCCCAGTCGAGTCTCTCCTCCCGGTTCGAGGGGCCCACTTGCTTGCTCCGCGCCAGCCGTTGGCTGACCAGCACAGTTTATCTTATGT
>RFHN01000021.1 GCA_003695835.1 Armatimonadota bacterium | reverse complement strand
GTCTGATTGGTCGTTCGGATCCATACCAGAGCTCGAAGGCTTGCCCCCGGAAGAACGGAAGCGGCTGTGGCAGGAAGCGTACAAAAGGGTCCATAAACGGTGGCAGGTGTGGTTGTCGTTCCTGCCGATGGTAGTCCTCCTCGCCCTTTCCTCCTTGGTGGACGGCATCATCGCTTCCGCGATTGCCGGCGCCATCGGCGGAGCAATCTATGGGATGGTCTTGGTCCGATACGCGCGCCCCATTCTCCGCGAGATGCGCGGCAAGACGCACGACGAAGTGACGCCACCGCCCAGGATTGACGACGCCGAACCGTAACGGTCTCGGCTCGCTCGGTTTCGCATCCCACAACAACAAACACCGGCCTCGTTCGTCTTTTCGATAAATGTCTTCCTTTCAAAGCGAGCCTACACCGCCGATCAGTGTCTTGGGCGCGGAGGTACCGGCTGGAACCAAGCATCGCCTCGAGATGTTCGTCTCTTCCCTCTCCACAGGCACCCCCCTGACCGTCCCGGTGATTGTCGTCCACGGACGGCTTCCTGGACCGCGCCTGATCCTCTCCGCAGCGATTCACGGAGACGAGATCAACGGAGTCGAAATCTGCCGCCAGGTCTTGGAAAGGGTGGATCCGTTTTCCTTGCACGGGACGATCATTGCCGTGCCCGTCGTAAACGTGTTCGGCTTCATCACACAGTCGCGCTATCTGCCGGACCGGCGCGACTTGAACCGCTCGTTTCCGGGGAGCGCGCAGGGATCGCTCGCTTCCCGACTCGCGCATCTCTTCTTGAATCGTTTGGTGAAACTCTGTAACTACGGGATTGACTACCACACTGCCAGCGTCGGCAAGCGAAACCTCCCACAGATTCGGGCGAACCTGAAGGACCCGCGCACCCGGGAGCTCGCCCAAGTGTTCGGCTCATCCGTTTGCATCCAGGCCAGGGAGCGGGCCAAGTCGTTGCGTGCCGTCGCGTCCTCGATAGGCATCCCGATGCTTCTGTTCGAAGGCGGCGAGGTGCTCCGCTTCGAGCCGGACGTGATCGAGGCGGGCGTCTCCGGCACGATGAGGGTGCTCCGCCATCTCGGGATGATCACGGCGAGTCAGCCCGAACCGCCGCCGGAACCATTGATTGCGGTGGACGCTGGGTGGATTCGGTCGCCCCGCGGCGGCATCCTCCATCTCAACGTAGGCCTCGGCGACCATGTGGAGGCGAAACAGCCGCTCGGCTCCATTACGGACATGTACGGCACGGTACGCGCCAAGGTCATCGCCCCGGATTCGGGGGTCATCATCGGCTGCGCGACGAATCCCCTCGTGAGCCGGGGCGATGCCCTGCTCCATCTGGCTTGTCCCGCAGAATCAAGCGGTCGAATGGGATGACGTCTGCGGTCTCGCCTCAGCCGCCCGAGCGTCCAGCGAAGGCTCACCCGCACCGCGCGCGGACAGGAAGAGCAGCGCGCCAATCAACGCAAGATTCTTGAGGAAGTTCGCCATCTCGGCGCGCTGCTGCATCGCGTCCGCCACAGCCCAAAAGTTGTGGAAGATCAAGGTTACGGGAATGAGCCACAGGGCGAGCACGAGCGCTCCGACTCGCGCTCGATACCCGAGCAGCACGCTCAAGCCGCCAAGAATCTCGATCGCGATCGTACCGGCAAGCAAGACCGGCACGAGAGGGAGGCCCTTGGCAGCCATGTACTCGGAAGTTTGATCCCAACCCGGGATCTTCATGAGACCGCTCAGAATGAAGATGAGCGAGAGCAGCAGTCTGCCGATCACAATCGCTGCGCGTTCCATGATCTGTCAACCTCCCTCGCTGTCTCGTTAGCTTTGGGTAGCGGCGGCTTCCGTCGCTTTCACCGCTTCGACCTCGATTTCGATTTCGACCTCTTCACCCACGAGGACTCCGCCAGTCTCGAGGATCTGGTTCCACTCGAGGCCGAAATCCTTCCGGTTGATCTTGGTCTTGGCGGAGAAGCCGATCCGCTCACCGCCCCACGGGTCCTTGCCGCGACCGTGGAACTCGACGTCAAGAGTCACCGGTTTGGTGACGCCATGAATCGTGAGATCGCCCACGACGCGGAACCGGTTCTCGCCGGCAGGCTCGAAGGCCGTGCTCTTGAACGTGATGTTGGGGTAGTTCTGCACGTCGAGGAAGTCCGGCGACCGCAGGTGGTCGTCGCGCTGCTGCTCCTGCGTGTTGGTGCTCGCAGCGTCAATCGTAACCTCCACCTGCGACTGCGTTGGGTTCTCCTCGTCGAACAGAAGCGTTCCGGTCCACTTCTCGAACCGCCCGCGCACGCGGGAGATCATCATGTGCCGAACACTGAAGTTGATGCTCGAATGCACATTGTCAAATTGCCACTTCTCGATTGCCATTTCAGGAACCTCCTTTTGGGTGTTTCTTCGATGTGCGACGAAGCGTGCCCTTGAGCTGCTCTGTGTAGGCGTCAAGAGTCTCGGGACGAAGGCTGAAGAAGGCGTGCTGACCGCTTCGGCGCGCCGTGACCAATCCCGCGTCTGCCAGCACCTTGAGATGGTGGGAGATCGTAGGCTGGCCGACTGGAAAGCGCTCGGCGACCTCGCCGCAAGACAGCTCCCCAGCCTGAGCAATGGCCGTCAGGACGGCCATGCGCGTCGGGTCGGCAAGCGCCTTGGCGATCCTCACCATTTGTTGTTCGTCCAGATTGGGCTCGTTCCTTCGTCGCATATCGATGTTCGTACATATGTACATACGTCGGAAGGTCGGTTCGCGTTCCCCTTTAGTCGGGGATGAAACGGTTCCTCGAGAATCAGTAGGGTCATGTATAATCTCCCTGAAATATGCCCGAACGAGGTGAGTGGGAGGAAGTCGTCGCCCGAATCGAGGCGCTCGAAGAGCGACTGGCGCGGATCGAAGCTCGGCTCAGGATGGCCGCAGACGCCCCGCGAGAGCCCGGGTTCGAGCGCTTGACCCCTCCCCCGGTTCCTCCGCCCGTCATCGAAGAGAAGCCGGATCCCGAGACGGAAACGGCTGCCTCGTACAAGGGCGCGGAGTATACGATCGGATCTCGGATCCTGCCGCGCGTGGGGGGCACGATCTTCGTCCTGGGGATCCTATTCTTGGTCGGGCTTGGCATCCAGCAAGGATGGCTCACTCCGGTCGTGCAGTTCCTCTCTGGGCTGGCGATCAGCCTGGCGTTCATCGGAACCGGCATCAAGAGGCAGGAAGAGAAAGCCGACTTCGGGCACCTGCTCGTCGGGATCGGAGCGGCGGGGCTTTACGTGACCCTTGGCGCAGGACACGTCTTGCAGGGTCTTTACCCTGCAGAGGTGATGATCGTCCTATTCCTGCTTCTCAGCGGAATGCTTCTCGCCTACAGTCTCCGCCATGAATCCAAGACGTTCTATGGAATGGGGACTGCGGGCGCCCTTGCCGGCATCGTGATGGTGCTGTACCACGGTCCACTGACCACGGCGGCGATTCTCGACGTTATCGTTCTCCTCGCTTGTCTGAGCATCGCCATTCACCAACGATGGGCCTATGCGGGTCTCGTGCTTTGGATTGGCACTCTCGTCGTGCCCACCTCCGTCGGCTTTGGCATGACGCCCGGCGCTGGCCTACCCTATCTCGGCGTTGCCCTTCTCTATACTCACACGCTCCTGTGCTGGCTCGCTTACGCTCTGTCGATCGAGGATGACCCCTTCGATCGGTACGGGGTGTTCCCCACCGCCTACGCCTCTGTGACGGCGATCTTGTCTCTCAGCCTCGTATCCGGCATGAAGGGGCTGCTTCCCCTCGGGATTTTCCTCGCATTGCTCGCAGGGATGGGGGCGTATTTCCGCTCGAAACCGGCCGTATCCAGTCGGCTGCTCTTTGCAGCCGCTTTCGTCGGTACGGTAATCCTGCCCTATGTTTGGCCAGCCATTCCGCGAATGTACATTCAGGCCGTGCTGGCAGGCGCGTTGTCTTTGATCTCCGTGCGCCTTAGTAGCAGACTCCTCTTGGGCCTTTCGGCTGCGCCTCTGGTTGTCGCGACGGGCACTTATCTGGACGGGACGCAGTTTCACCTGAATCAGCGAACCGAGCTCATGGTATTGGTGTTCCTCATGACCGCGACAGTGGTAATCACGATCGCGGTTGCCCGAGTCTTGCGCATCGCTCAGCCCAGCGTTGCCATCGGCGCTGCCCTACTCTTGCCCTTCACGATGCGCTTGGTCCTCGTGCTTCGAGGCTATCCGGAGGGGGCGAGCGAGCAAAGCACCTACTATCTCACGTTCCTATCCTACACGCTTGGGGTGTCGCTCCTCGCGTGGATCGGGCAGAATCGCTGGCTCCTTGCGCTGGCATGGGTGCTGTTCGCGATGACGGTCGCGCTCTTTCTGCTGTATGAGATCTATGACAAATCCCTTCCTATCGAGGTTACGAGCCATGCGATCTTGCTCGCAACCGTCGCAGTCTTGACGAAGACCTCCATGCAGCTCGACGAGCAACCTGGGCTGCTGCTGGCCGTGGGGTGGGCGATCGCCTTTCCGTTTTTCTCCCGGATCGTGTATCTGTTGTCCACGCTCACGCCTCTCCATGCGGGTGCGACGCTCACGACAGCTTGGGTGGGGTACGCGTCGGCGGCCCTGCTCGTAGGACTTCTTTCCAATCATCGGGAACTGCGCGTGCTCAGTTTCATGCTGTTCTTCCTTACTGTCGGGAAACTGCTCTTCGTAGATCTCTGGTTCCTCGACCCACTCGTACGGGTTGTCGTGCTCATGCTCGCGGGGCTTGCGATGATCTTGGGAGGTTACTGGTATCTGCGTCTGCAGCGGGAGTCGTAGCCTATACTAACGGGGTCCGATGGCTCCCGTTTACATCGCCATAGACCTGGGCGGAACCAACGTCCGCGCGGCCCGCGCGTCCGTTTCCGAGCCTATCCGCTTGGGCCGGATCCACGAGGCGCCCTCCCACGCGCGCGACGGAGTGGAGGCAACCGTCGAGGCAATCGTTCGAGTCGCCCGCGCTGCAGCCGGCAAGGCGGAGATTCGCGCGGTGGGTGTCGCCGTCGCGGGGCACGTGGACGGGCGAGTCGTGCATTGGTCGCCGAACTTCGGCGTTACAACGAAACGCGGCTTCCGCATGTGGCGGAACGTGCCGCTGGCGTCACTGCTCGAACGCGCACTCAACGCTCCGGTCTCCCTGGGCAACGACGCGAACACTGCCGCGCTCGGCGAGTATTGGTACGGCTCCGGCCGCGGCACAGCGCACAGCTTGTTCCTTTTCACGCTGGGGACCGGCGTTGGCTCGGGGTTCGTGTTACGAGGCGAAATGTTCACCGGGTTCCGCGGTGGCGCCGTCGAGTTCGGACACGTTGTCATCGAACAATCGGATGAACCCTGGTTGACCGGTTCGCCCGGCCCGGTGGAGGCGTTCTGCGGCGCAAGAGGTTTCGAGATGCGCTTCGGTGCGACACCCAAGGCGCTCGCGCAGAGAGCCGAGCGCGGGGACGCCGCCGCGCGCGACGCCTGGACCCAATACGGACGCTGGCTCGGCACGGCAGCCGGAAGCGCAATCAACGCGTTCGCCCCGGAGATCCTCGCATTCGGAGGTGGGATCGCGAAGGCTGCAGACCTCTTCATGCCGGCGTGCCTGGCACAGGTGCGGCGCGTGGCCGTCCCATCCATCGCCCGAAACACGCGGATCGTCGTGGCAGAACGAAAAGAGGATGCGGCGCTGTTCGGCGCGGTTGCACTGGTCCGGGAGAGGGCGAAATGAGGATCCGCCGGGAAGAGAGGCGTTTGGCAGACGGGCGTCGGCTCTACCTGTACGAGTTCGACGAGGATCCGGGCGACGAGATTCAGGCGCGACAGACGAAGTTCTGGTCCATCGCCGCGCCGGCCTGGGAGGAACGAAGCGCGGAGATCGAGGATTGGCTCGCGCCGATCACCGAGCGGCTCCTCGCTGCGATGCCGTCGGATGAGACGGCCCTCATCCTCGATGCCGGCTGTGGGCGTGGCAGCATGCGGATGAAGAACCGCGTCGTGGGTATTGACATCGCGCCTGCCATGCTCGACCCGACGAGAAGGGTCGTGCGCGGAAGTTGCACGGTGCTGCCCTTTCGATCCAACGCATTCGATGGCGCGGTCTCTCGGCTCGTCCTGATGCTCGTTCCTTCCCCCCTTCAGGCGCTTGGTGAGATCCAGAGGACGCTCAAGCCGGGCGCCCCTCTTGCGTTCGCGGTCTGGGGCCCTAAAGAGAGAAACGGCTGGCGGGCGGCAGAAGAAACGATCACGGAGCACTTGCAGATTCGGCCTCCCCGCCCCGACGAACCGCACATCTGGCGTCTTTCCAATCCAGAGGAGGTGCAAACGTTTATTGAAGAATCTGGAATGGCACTGGAAGTATTCGAATCGGTCGAGATTCATTGCTGGGAGAAGCGCACGGCTGAGGAAGCCTTCGACCTCATCATTGCCCTGTCCGGAGGGCTTTCCC
>RFHN01000020.1 GCA_003695835.1 Armatimonadota bacterium | reverse complement strand
GCTTGAGGGAGATGACCGCGCCGATGTCGATCAGGAAAGCCGCCGCTATCGACGAGTAGAGCGACATCGTACTCCCGGCCTTCAAATAGCCGAATACGCCTCCAAGCAGCACCAATGTGGAGTAGACGAACGCGCTCAAAGTAACCCAGGAAATCACATCCGCCATTCTACACGAATCGTTTCGACTGCACAGCCCGTCTGGTAGATTGCGTTCGCGCGAAAGCGGGGGAACTCCGGTGCGAATCCGGGGCTGTGCCGCAACGGTGAGGGAACCGTTCCCAAGCCCGAAAACCCGTATCGCGCGGTTGGTACGGTCGTCACCCGCGAGCACGGGTCTGCGCCGAGAGAATCAGAGCACGTTCCGGCTTTGTTCTCCCGCGGAGAGCCCTGCTCCGCGGAGAGGACCCTCCAACGAGCATTGGAGGAAAAACATGAAAACAAACAGGGCATTCACACTCATTGAGCTTCTCGTCGTCATTGCGATTGTCGCCATCCTATCGGCAATCCTTTTCCCCGTCTTCGCCCGAGCGAAAGAGAGCGCCAAGAAGACGCAATGTCTCACTCAGGTTCGCCAGCTCGGGATGGCATGGGCGCTCTACGGCAGCGACTACGATGAAGTCTGCATGCGCGTCGCGATTCAACAGGCGGATTCGACCATCTATTGGTGGGGCAGCTGGGACGGAACCTCTCTCGATGAGAGCAAAGGCCTCCTGTTTCCTTACATGAGCACGGATGCGATCCAAGCCTGCCCCGTGTTCAAGAACGACCTCCGCACGGCGCTGGGGCTCACGGGCTATGGCTATAACTACGCCTACCTCAGCCCAGCCAACTACCCGCCACCGAACTACGAGGAGGTACCGATTCCGGTCAAGATCTCCGAAGTCGGCGATCCCGCCGCGACCGTCCTGTTCGCCGACTGCGCGCGCATCAACAACTGGGCGTACTCGACGCCCAAACTGGAAGGCAGCACGTACCTCGAGCCGCCTTCGTCCGAGTATCCGACGTTCCACGGCCGCCATGTCGGCTACGGTGTCGTCGTTTGGGTGGACGGTCACGCCCGCGTTTGGAAGCCGATGCCGAGGCTGGGCCCGTTCGGTTACGGCGGGTGGGATCCGAAACCGTGGAACGACAATCTGCTTGGCGAGCTCGATCAGGATGGAGACTTCACCACGGACGAGCTCTTCGACCTAAAGTAAATCCCACCGCAAAGGAAAGAAGGGCGGCGCTCAGCGCCGCCCTCCACATTGGTTGCCGCTGGGATTTCGGGTTAATGCTCCCCGCGCTCCAGGTGCAATTCCGCCTCGCGCGGATTCGGCTGCTGGGCGAGGATGTCGAGAAGTTTCTGCATCAGGGCCTCCTCCTCCACCTGTTCCTCCAGGAACCACTGAAGGAACTGGAAGCCCACGTAGTCCTTGTTCTTCAACGCGACTTCCGCCATTTGCTTGAACTGGCCGGTCACGGTTTGCTCGTTCTTGAGGGCCGCCTTGACCGCCGACACGGCATCCTTATAGGTGGGCTTGACCGCGCTGATGGCGCCAAGGTTGAACTCGTAGCCAACCTCCACCAAGAAGTGCACGATTTTCATGGCGTGCTCGCGCTCTTCCTCGGCCTGCTTGTAGAAGAAGTCAGCCCATTTGTCCAGGCTCTGTTGCCCGAACCAAATGGCGATTCCGAGGTAGAGATTGTGCGCCTGTAGCTCGTTCGCTACCTGCTGTTCCAACAGTTTTCCAAGTTGCTTGCTGATCATCAACGGAAGGATACCTGACCAAAGCGGACGGGAGGGCCGTTGGCCCTCCCGTCGAGCAATGAGGGTTGGTCGAGCTACGGAGCAGGGAAGCAGGGCGCTCCGTCGTTCGTCGACGAGTTTGAGATGTTCTGCACGTTCGTCCCGTTCGCAGAGTTCATCATGAACAGCTGCGACGGACCGCTCCGGTCGGACTCGAACACGATGACGTTTCCGTCCGGCGAATAGCAGGGGTAGATGTCCTTCGCAGGACTGGTCGTCAGTCGCTGGCGAACGCCGTTCGAGACCGTAACGACCCAGATGTCGTGATTCTCGCCATCCTTGGAGACGTAGGCGATTCGCACGCCGTCTGGGCGCCAAGCCGGCATCGTGTCTGCGACCGTGTTGGCGGTTAGCTGCTGCTTGTTCGTTCCGTCGGCGTTCATGACGAAGATCTCCAGGTCGCCGTCCTCATCCGAGGCGTAGGCGATCCGGTTGCCATCCGGGCTGAACGCTGGCTCGGCGTGGTCCGCGTTGCCGCTCGTCAGCTGTACCGGCGCGCCACCCGAAATCGGCATCACATAGATCTGGAACTTGCCGGCAGGGTCCTGTCCGGAGAAGACGATCTGGTTCCCGTTTGGGTGGAACGAGGGATCCTTGGCATCGCCGGCGAAATTGGTCAGCCGCGTAACGTTGCTTCCGTCCGCGTCCATGATGTAGATCTCAAGATGGTGGTCGACTGGGTCGTCGCGGTCGGATACGAAGGCGATCTTCGTGCCGTCCCGGCTGAGCACGGGCTGGCCGTCGAAGCCGGGCTCGAACGTGAGCTGCTGCGGCCCGCCACGAGTCACCGTGCTGATCCAGACGTCGGTGTTGCCGGAGATTTCGCGTTGGAAGACGATCGGCGTGCTCGTGCCGCCGCCACCGCCTCCGCCGCCACCGCCTCCGCCACCGCCGCCGGCGTTCGTACCGCCGCCGCCGCAGGCTGCGGAAAGAATGAGCAGAGCGGCTCCAGCCGCACTGAACAGAAG
>RFHN01000252.1 GCA_003695835.1 Armatimonadota bacterium | reverse complement strand
CTGCGAAAGCTCTCGACATTCGCCCCTTCTGGACTCGGGATAAAGGGTCCTAACGAGTCAGGCCGAGACGGCTCAACGTCTCGTCGGAGGGATCCGGAACCGGATAGCGCCAGGGTCGGCTCAACAGCGGAACCCAAAGGAACCAGACCGCCGCCAGCCAGGCCGGAATGGGTGCGAACTGTATGTCCGCGAACCTGAGGCTACCAAAGTACCCGTTTGTCATCCGGATCCACTCCGAGAACGCTCCGGTTAGAAGTAGGTCAAAGCCACGAGAAAGCACCTCCGAAAACGGTTCGAACAGGTGAGCCAAAGCCGCCCCAAGATAGATGAACGGTAGCGCCGGCGCCGTCAGCAGGTTCGGAACCGGGGATACGAGAGAGATTCTGCCGAAGTGATAGGCAGCAATCGGAAGGCTGGCGAGTTGGGCGATAAGCGTCGTCAGTAGAGACCCAATTAGACCCAGCAGTACATAACGAGCGAGCGGCATCGAAACTCTCTGCTCCAGCCACTCGCCGGTGGCGTGCAACGAAGGCGGAAGAAAGAGGATGAGCCCCAAGACGACCCCAAATGAGAGCTGAAACCCCGGCTCCAGAACAGCATAGGGATGTACTGCCAAGTACACAATCCCTGCCACACCCCACGCGCTCAGGGAATCGGGAGTGAGGTAGAAGAACATCACGCTCATCAGAATCGTCGCCATCAGGATGGCGCGGACGATCGGCGGGTTCATTCCTACCGCAAGCGCGTAGAGCGCCAGGAGACCGAGGCCGACAGCGACCTGTGCCGGCCGAGGAATCGGGAAATGGCTGAGGATCACCATGACGGCGCCGATGAGAATCAGGACGTTGAATCCACTGGTTGCGACGAGGTGGTAGGTTCCGGACGATCGCATCGCCTCGGCGTCCCTGTCCTCGAGAAGGCGATCCTGCCCGAAGAGGATGGCCATCGCGATCGAGGCGTTCTCGTAGGGAAGGTGCCGCCTGAGGCGATCCCAAGTCATTTTTCGCCAGTTCGCAGCCCAAGACGCCCAGGTCGGCCCCGGCGCAAGGATTTCAACCGCGTGATTCGGCGTGGCGTACGCGCGCTGACGCACCCCGCGGCGAAGCCAGTACTCGGCTGGCGGGCCTACTAAATTGCGCACGGTGAGGCGGACACGAAGCTGGTCCCCAAGGGTAATCAGGCGACTCGGCTCAGTGTAAACCAGGAGTGGACCGCGCGAGGTTGTCATCACAAATCTCTGCGAGGAGATTCCCATTTCCGGCATCGTCGCCACTGTGCCTGTGATCGTGATCGGATCCGTCGTCGGCCATGGCTGCGCGGGCGCTGGCAGCATCCAGCAGCGCAGAGCGGAGAGAACGAAGCAACCCAACGCCGCCGCCTTCCACTTCCCGGCGAGGTACCAAGCTGGGATGAGCAGAAACACTAGCAGAATCCCGTTGGCGACAAAACCGCCGGCGGCGAAAGCGAGGAAGAGGCTGACTGCAGGCCTCTTCGCAAAGTGCTTCCAGCGCAAAGACTCCACCCTCTGCCCTCGAAGTTGAGAGGCGGAGTTTACCGATCGGGCGTACTGTCTGGATCCAGCGGTCCTTCCAGGAAGCGGATCTCGCGGACCGCTTCTTCGCCGAGCTTCTCGTTGAGCTTTCGCTTGATTTCCTCAGCCAGAAACCGCATCTCCAGCGCCCAGACAGAGGAAACGACGTGCACGATGAGGACTCCGTGGTCGAACTTGACTGGCCTGGACTTCTGCGCCAACGCCTCGCCCACGATCTCAGCCCAATTGCGAAAGGCCCTTGTGACCCGCACCGTCTTTAGGATCTCGGGTCGCCCGACGGCGGCTCCGAGCAGATCCTGCAAGGCTTTGGGCGGTCTCTCGCGGCGGCTCACTCTCTCGTTACCGTACCCTGTTCGACGCGGAAAACCGCGGTGTCTTGACCGAGCGCTCCGCCGAGGATCTTTGCGTCCGTTGCCGTGAGAAGCACTTGCCCAAACCCCGCGCCCAGGTCGAGGACGCGCTGCCTGCGGCTCTCGTCGAGGTCGCTCAGGATGTCGTCGAGTAGGAGAATCGGCGTCCGCTTTTCCTTTTTTCGCCAAAGGGCGAGCAGCCCGAGCTGAATCGCAAGGACCGCTGTCCGTTGTTGGCCTTGGCTGGCCGAAGACCGAGCGGGAGAGTCGTTCACGACGATTTCGAAGTCCTCGCGGTGCGGGCCCACCGTCGTCGACCCCACTGCCAGGTCCACTTGGCGAGCCGCCCTGAGGCGCTCCCTCAGTGGCCCATTACCGCGCTGCTTGTAGCTCAGTTGGAGTTGCTCCCGGCCTCCACTCAGATTCTCGTGCTCTTGAGATGCAAAGGCGGAGAGGTCGTTCACGAAGGCCTGCCTTCGTTCTCGCAGAACCTCCCCCAACTCGGCCAGTCTTTCGTCCCAGGGATCGAGGGAGGAAGCGGGCTGCTCTCCGGCGGCGACTGCCTTGAGAAGCGCGTTGCGCTGGCTCAAAACGCGTTTGTACTTCGAAAACGCGTCGAGGTAAGCGGCGCTCAATTGAGAGATCTCTCGGTCGAGGAATCGCCTCCGCGTCCCTGGGTCCCCGCTGATGAGCTGGAGGTCTTGGGATGAAAAACAGACGATGGGGAGAATGCCGATCAGGCTCGAAACTCGAGAAGTACTCGTACCGTTGATTCGCGCCGTTCTTCGACCGCGAGCGGGAATCTGAATCTCCAGGACGGCGGGTGGAAGGGTCGAATCCACCGCGATGTGAGCGGATTCGCACCCTCTTCGGATTACTTCGCTCAG
>RFHN01000251.1 GCA_003695835.1 Armatimonadota bacterium | reverse complement strand
TGATGTCGGTGTTAGCCCCCATGCTGCCTTCTCTGCTGCTACTATCTTTGGCCCATCCGGGCTCCTCCTATAGGCTTGTTCCCAGAAGGCGCGAGGAAAACACCGGGAATCAACGTAGGTTGGCAGGTTTCCCTACCGTTTCGGCTCACGAAACCGATAATCTTTCTCGGCAAGCTGTGTCCAAGCTCCTTTCTCCGCAAGAGCTCCGCAGGCGCGTCCGTCTCGATGCGCTTCTTCTTGCTGGCGGCGCCGTTGCGGTGTTTCTACTCGCGAGCACGATTTGGATCCTTGCCTCTGACGCTCTGCTCTCGGCGGTTGCGCCTTCCAAAGAGGCGCTCGCCGGCATGCAGATGTGGAAGGGGATCGGTTATGTAGTAATCACCGCCCTGCTGCTCCTGGGTTACCTCTACCATCGGATGGCTGAGCTGCTTGATTCCAAGGCCAGAATCCAGCAATCCGAGCTTGAGATGATCGAGCGCCTCGGTCGGGCCGCGGAGTGGCGAGATGAGGACACCGCCCAACACGTCATCCGCGTCAGCCGCATCTGCGAAGTGATCGCCCTCGAAGCGGGTCTTTCCCCTCACGAGGCGCGGTTGATCGCCTTAGCCAGCCAGATGCACGATTTGGGCAAGATCGCAGTGCCCGACACGATTCTCTTGAAACCCGGAGCCCTTACCGAGGAAGAGTTCGAAATCGTCAAGAGGCACACAACCGTGGGCGCGGACATCCTCGCCGGCGGCACAACGGAACTGCTCCGGACAGCGGAACAGATCGCGAGGTATCACCACGAGCGCTGGGACGGGAGCGGCTACCCGGAAGGGCTCGCTGGCGAAGAGATCCCTCTTCCCGCTCGCATTGTAGCGATCGCCGATGTCTTCGACGCCCTGACCTCCAATCGTCCGTACAAGGAGGCCTGGCCAGTCGTCAAGGCAATCGCCTCCATCCAACTCTCCGCCGGCACTCATTTCGACCCGAACCTCGTGGAGTGCTTCGTCCGCCGTCTGCCCGAAATCAACGAGATCCTCGCGCAACACCCAGACTCGCCAAGCCTCCCCGCACCGACGGGCGAGGCTCCCGGCACCGACGCGACCGCGGCCTGACTCCCTGAGCTCATGGGTCAGAATGGGCTCCGTGGGGATCGCCATCCTTATCGCCGCCCTCCTGTACCTCGGTCTCCTTCTCCTCGTCGGCTATGTAGCGACGCGACCGCCGAGGTCTCCGCTGTTTCTCTCTCCTGCTGCGCTGGGCGTACCCATGGAGGATGTCACGTTCACGAATTCGGAGGGGCAGACGCTAGGAGGTTGGTGGGTCCCGGCGGAAAGCCCGAAGGCAGTTGCCGTCCTTCTCCACGGCTACGTGATGAACCGCTCGGAGAACGCGTCCGTTGCCGCTGAACTTTGCCGGTGGGGCATCTCCTGTCTGCTCTTCGACTTCCGCGCATGCGGCAAGAGCGACGGTACGCGGACGACGATCGGTTGGGAGGAGCGGAAGGATGTCTTTGCGGCCGTTGAGCTTGCCCGGCAGCGGCATCCCGATCTTCCAATCCTTTTGATAGGCTCCAGCATGGGGGCTGCGGCCGCTGCGTTCGCCTTGGGCGAGAGGGACGACCTCGCGACGTGCGCCATCCTCGATTCCTCGTACTCGAGCCTGGTCGGCGCCACGCTCGGATGGTGGCGGTGGCTGGGCGGGCGGCTCCTCGAGGTCCTGCTCGCGCCTGTCGCAGTCGTCGCGATTCCTATAGCAGGATTCAATCCGTTCCGGGCGGACGTCGCTCGCTCCCTTGCCCGAGCCAACTGCCCCGTCCTATTGATCCATGGCACGCGCGACGACCTGGTCCGACCGGAGCACGCGAAGAGAAACCTCGCGCTGGGCGGCCCCCGCGTCCGGCTCGAGTGGATGGAAGGGGTGGGCCACTCCGAAGCCAGATGGGCGGAGCCTGAGCGCTTCTATGAGCGGATCCGGGACTTCCTCTCGGACGTGGGGGGCCTTGAGGTCGGGGGCTAATTCTTGGGCTTCACTCCGACGATGCCAACGAGTGCTCCGGTACCGTTCTTCGTAACCGCGATCGTGTACCTCCTGCCGTCCTTCTCGCCGTTCAACGCGACCATATTCCCGCCTCGAACTTCGTGCACGATGCTGTCGAGCCTGCTCTTGTAGAACTCTGCGACCTTATCCACGCCATCCTCGGTGCTCAGGCTGATCTCTGCGACCAGACCCTTAGAAGTCTCTCTCAGGTGGCCGGGTGAGGCACGTTTGCTATTGGGATAGAAAGGCAAGCCAAGATCGTCCTCCGTGATGCCCTCTTTGGCCACGTCCGTACCGCCTGCGGCGTTTGAATCACCTTCGTCCGATTCGATTCGCCGCGCATCCTTGGCCGAACCGTCAGCGGGGGCCTGGATGCCGAGCGTCTCCTTGGGCGCCTCGGTCGGAGGGGCATCCGCCCGGCTCTCTCCACCTCCCTGGTCCTTGGCGCAACCAGCGACGGCCGCCAAAACAAACACAACAAACAACACAAAATAACGTTTCATCTTTCTAACTTTTCCCTTGTCCTTTCACGCATCCTGCAACGCAACCACGCCGGGCAACGCTTTGCCTTCCAGGAACTCAAGACTCGCGCCTCCGCCAGTGCTGACGTGCGTCATCTTGTCCGCCAAGCCGAACTTCTCCACGGCGGCGGCGGTGTCGCCGCCTCCTACGATCGTAACGCCTTGACATCGGGCCATCGCCTCGGCGATCGCCTTCGTTCCTTTCGAGAAGGGTTCCTTCTCGAACACGCCCATCGGACCGTTCCATATTACCGTACTCGCCCCTTCGATCCTCGCCGCGAACGTCGCCGCGGTGGCGGTCCCGATATCCAATCCCATCTTGTCTTCCGGAATCTCTTCGACGCGGACCTCCGTGCCTGTCTCGCTGTCCACCGAGTCAGCGACCACGACGTCCGTAGGAAGCAGAATCTTGTCCGGACTCTCTACGAGAACGGAGTTGACGAAGTCGAGGCTCTCTGCATCCAGCAAGGATCGTCCGGTTGTAAGCCCCTTGGCCCGCAAAAACGTGAACGCCATGCCGCCCCCAATCAACAACGCGTCCACCTTGGGCAGCAGGTTCTCAACCACCTGAATCTTGTCGGAGACCTTCGCGCCGCCGAGGACGGCGACAAAAGGTCGGCTGGGATCTGCGAGCGCCCGTCCCAGGTATTGAATCTCCTTCTCCATGAGGAACCCAGCAACAGCAGGGAGATAGTGCGCCACTCCTTCGGTGCTGGCATGGGCGCGGTGAGCGGATCCAAATGCGTCGTTCACGAAAAGGTCTGCCAGCGAGGCAAGCTGTTGCGCAAACTCCGGATCGTTCTTCGTTTCCTCCTCGTGAAAGCGAACGTTCTCCAGAAGCATCGCCTCGCCAGGTTTCAGCGCGGACGCCATCGCCTTCACTTCCTCTCCCACGCAGTCCGGTGCGAACCGCACTTCCCGACCCAGCAGTTCGCCCAAACGGACGGCGACGGGCTTCAAGGAATATCGCTCGTCCCGACCCTCCGGGCGTCCCAGATGGCTCATGAGGATCACGGCTGCGCCGCGGTTCAACAGCTCTCGGATGGTGGGCAAGGATTCGCGAATCCTTCGGTCGTCCGTGATGACGCCGTTCTCCAGGGGGACGTTGAAGTCGCACCGCACCAGGACACGCTTCCCGTGGACATCCACGTCGCGAATGGTCTTCTTCTGAAATGCCACGGCGCGATTCTACCGACCTCGCACCGCCCCTTGGGCAAGCCAGGCACGCAACTCGTCCAAGAGCCTCGCGCCCTCTTTGCGATTCGCGCGTAGAGTCTTGTGCTCGCGCGGCTCGACGCGCAGCAGGAAGCGCTTCCCTTCGTGCGTCCCTTCGATCGCGATCCATCGGCCCAAGCCGAGAAGCGAATGGACGTTTGGACGGAAACGCACCGACCGAATCTCGTTCTTTGCCAACTGAATCCTCTTTCGCTCGCCCACAAAGCGGAGCGAGTCCTCTTCGAGGATCAGCCATCCGACATCCTCATGCGCATCCAACAGAGAGCGGTGCCTGGGAGTCGCAATGCCCACGAACCGCACGAGCTTTGCGTCCGCCGGACGGAGAGAGTGCAATTCTCTCTTCATCGCTTCATTCTGATACAGTCCGAAGAGATTGATTCCGAACCAACCCGCGAGCGGAACCAGCGCCCAAGCAACGAACGCCAGCGTGCGCAGACCCTCCTGGAAGAGGACGATCCCGCCGACCGCAAACGGCACCCAACAGAGCAACGGCAACAGGTTCGCCATCCACTTGCGATAGCTGCTCCATACGGGCCGGACGGATCGCTTCATCAGAAACTGTATCCTATGATCACCTGAAGAAGGTTCATGCTTCGGTTCGGCGGCTTGGTCCCCGCGTTACTAATGTGCGTGACGCGGGTGCCCAGCATCCAGTTCGGAAGGTCCCGTACCCAGAATCCAAATCCCGCATAGGACGCGAAGTTGAACTGACTGTTCATGTCGAACGTCGTGCCGTCGCTCACCGCAATTCCGCTGCCCAACTCGAAGTACCACCCGTTCATGCTCGCTCCCAGCCCCGTGTATTTTATGCCAAGCTGGAGCAAGAGGATGTTCACGCCCACGCCATCCCTCCACGTGCTGATCCATCGCGTTGCGAAGAGCTGTTGCGGGTAAGCGCTCTCGAGACCGCGAATCGCGAGGCGCGGACTCTTTCGCAACCATTCAACGCCGGCAGTTCCGCCCCATCGCAGCTCGCGACTTCCGATCCGGGCGAATTCGTGGTCGAACGACAACTGGGCGATGCGCTTGGGCGGCATCCAGCCATCCGGCATCTGCGCAACGCCGCTCGTCACGCACAGCAGTAACATCAGACTAACCGTCCACCGGTTCAATCTGTACCTCCTTAACTAAAGAAAGAATTGTCTCCCGCCTCCCGATCTCCGAACCGTTCGTCATCGCGGTCGCCGTACCAGCCGCAACGCCGAGACGCAACGCCTCCCGAAAACTCATGCCTTGCTCCAAGCCGACCAAGAACCCCGCGACCAACGAGTCGCCGCTCCCGATCGTGCTGACCGCCTCCACCTGCGGCGGTCTTGCCAGATATTCCTCTTCCGGACTCGAGAGCGCGGCGCCGGCTGCCCCCATGGAAACGATCGCAACCTCCACACCTCGGGTCACGAACTCCCGCGCAGCCGCGAGCCCGTCCTCCATCGTCTTCACTTCCCGCCTGAGGTAGCGACTCGCTTCGTCGGCGTTCGGCTTGACCAAGAACGGCGGTTCGCGCATCGCGTTTTGGAGTGCGTACCCGTCCGCATCCACGACGCTGAGACAACCGTACTCGCGCGCCGCGCGCTGCAGGATCAGGTATGCGTCAGCGGGAACGCCCGGCGGCAGCGAGCCGCCCATCGCAACGTAGGTCGCCGCCGGATAGAGCTCTTCCAGGAAGTCACAGAGAGCGGACCAGTCGTGCAGAGAGATCTCGGGCCCGCGCTCGTTGAACGAAGTCGGTGGCCCTTGGCCGTCCTCCACGGTGATGTTCAGCCGCGTCTCGCCTTCCACTTCCACGAACGAGTGTTCGACCGCCTCCGCCTCCAGTGTCTGTTGAACGATGCGCCCCGTTCGCCCACCCAGAAATCCAGTCGCGAACACTCTCCCGTCCAGTTCCTTCGCCACCCGAGCCAAGTTCACGCCCTTCCCTCCCGCGTCGGTCTCCGTCCGCTCGACGCGGTTCGTGTCTCGCGGCTTGAACGAGGAAACGAAGAGGGTGCGATCCACGCTCGGGTTCAACGTGATGGACACGATCACCGCCGCTCGACACCTCGACACGGAATCGCAGCGAAGCGAGGCGGAGCAGAGATCACTGCGCCATCACCTCGGAAAGCAGGAGTTTGCGCGCGTCAATCTGACGCTCCTCGTGCAGCACTTCAGAGAGCGGAACCGTGCTGACCTTGTCGTTCTGAAAACGCGCCATATGACAGGTTTCACCACCTGCCAGGGCTTCCACGGCTTTCGCGCCAAGTCGGGTGGCGAGAACTCGATCGAATGCCGTCGGATTGCCGCCCCGTTGCATATGTCCGAGGACGAGGTAGCGGACCTCGTAGCCGGTCGCCTTCTTCAAGTACTCCGTAACCTCGACAGCGCTGGCTGCGCCTTCCGCTACGATGATGATACTGCTCCGCTTGCCCTTACCGTGTCCGGAGATCAAGGTGTCCGCAACGTCTTGCAAGTCGAACGGCATCTC
>RFHN01000250.1 GCA_003695835.1 Armatimonadota bacterium | reverse complement strand
GGCTTCGTCGCTTCTCGGGAAGTAGAGCAACGCCCAGACGATAATCGTCATCAAAAAGATGATACGGCCAGCCGTATCCACAAACACCTTGCCGCGGTTGTACATCGTCAACCAGACGTCACGCCACTTCGGCCATTGATAGGAAGGCAACTCCAGCACGAACGGCAGTCGCTTCGTCTTTAGCACCGCCTTGTTGAGTATGAACACGATCGGAATCGCGACGATAGCCCCGACCATGTGCATGGCAAACAGCGAGACCCCTGCCCAGAACGGGCCGAATTGCGGCTCGATCACGGCACCAATAAACAGAACATACACCGGAAGGCGGGCGCTACAACTCATCAGAGGCGCGATGAGGATCGTGGCCAGCCGGCTCTTCGCATCCGGCATCACCCGCGCCGCCATGATCCCGGGAATCGCACAGGCAAAACTGGAAAGAAGAGGAACAAAGGCGCGACCGTTCAGCCCGCACCACCCCAACAAGCGGTCCATGAGGAAAGAGGCCCGAGCGAGGTAGCCGGTTCCCTCGAGTGCGGCGATGAAGAAGAACAGAATCAGAATCTGAGGCAGGAACACCATCACGGAGCCGATTCCCGTAATAACCCCGTCCACGACCAGGGACTGTAACGTCGGCGTTCCGGAGAGCCAACCGCCGACGACCTCTCCCAGCCAACTGAATCCGCTGTCTATCGCGTCGCTGATCGGAACGGACAGAGTGTAAATGGATTCGAAGACCAGCAGCATGATCGCCAGGAAGATCGCCAGCCCGAAGACTCGGTGGGTCAAGAGGTAGTCGAGGCGGTCCGAGAGAGACCACTTATTATCCTCGGAAAGGATCGTTACCGTCTTGGCGACATGCGCCGCCCAGTCGTACCGCGCGGCGATGTCGAGGTTGCCTTCGGGAGCCGCTTCCTGTATGGCAATCTTGAGTTCGGGGATCTGGTCGACGCTTTGGCGAAGCTCGCTGCCTTCCTCTTCAACGGCTCGTTCCACCTCCCGCGTTTCCACGTCCACGCCGCTCCGAGCAAATCGCTCTCGCAACGCTTCCACGCGTTTCTGGAGGAATTCCTGATGTCCTCGTCGAGGCGTGCGAGGATGAATCAGGTTGGCTCGGATCGCTTCCGTCAGGTCGCGCAGTCCTACTCCCTTGTGGGCAACGACTCTGAAGACGTCAACTCCGAGCTCCGCAGCCAGTTTGGCCGTGTCAATCGTTCGCCCGCGCTTCTCGGCGACGTCTGTCATCGTCAGCGCGACGACGATGGGAATACCGCGCTCGGACAGCTGGCTGAAGAGGAACAGATTTCGCTCGAGGTTGTCGGCGTCGAGGACGTAGACGATGATGTCCGGGGCCCGCTCGATCCTGCCCTCGATGACGCCAACCGCAACTTCCTCGTCCTCTGTTGAGGCGCGAAGACTGTAGAGACCGGGAATGTCCACGACCTCCGCCTCTGTCGTTTCGTCCAGGCGGAACCTTCCGGCAACGCGCTCGACCGTGACGCCAGGGTAGTTCGCGACCTTCTGGTGCGCGCCGGTCAGCCGGTTGAAGACCGAAGTCTTCCCAGAATTCGGATTCCCTACAAGCGCGACCGTGGCGACTCGGGAGCGCTGGCGATGCGTAGTTTCGGAGGACATTCCGGGGTTGTTAGGCGGTCAATGGATCGTTGAGAGACTCGAGCAAGAAAGCCGAAGCCTCCGAGCGGCGAAGACACAGGCGGTAGCCGCGGAGGGCGATTTCAACTGGGTCGCCCAACGGAGCGACGCGAACCACTTGGAAGACGGTGCCCGGCGTCAACCCCAGCTCCTGCAAACGACGAAGCTCCGGCGTATCCCCGGACACGCCCAAGATTCGCACCGTCATGCCGGGACGGACGTCCCGGAACGTCAAGCCGCTCAACGCTTCATTGACCATTTTGTCAAGATTACCCGATCCGCCTCGCGCAAGGCTATGACGACCGTCATATTCCCCTTCCCCACTCTCGGTGCGGGACGGTGGGCGACGGCTCGCCCCTCATCGCCGTATGGTAGATTAGAACCATGATCAAAGTCTTTGCACTCTCTTTGCTGGCCGGTTTCGCAGCCCTCTTCGCAGGATGCTCCTCCCAGGACGAAAGGACGGCGGAATCTTCTCCCGAACCGAGCGACGCGGTCGCCGTCCAGGCTGCCGAGCCTTTGGAGATCACGGTGGAGTCCCGCTTCGGATTCGAAGAGACGATCGAGAAGCTCAAAGAGGCTGCGGCAGCCGAGAAGTTCGGCGTCCAGGGTCTGCACGAGATCTCGAAGATCCTCACCGAAAAGGGATACCCCAGGGAGCCGCTCGCGGTCCTCGAAGTCTGCCACCCCGGCCACGCCTCGGTTGCTCTCGAGCAGGACATCAACATCGCCCTCATGATCCCTTGTCCAATCAGCATTTACGAAAAGGACGGCAAGGTGTTCGTCTCCACCTTCAACACGAAGAAGATGGCGACGATGTACAAGGGCGAGAAGATGCCCGAGGTCGCCGCCGCTGTGGACGAGGCAATGCGCAAGATCCTCCAGGCGGTCTCGGTCGAGGGAGCGTAGCCCTACGGAGAAGCCGCTCGCACGAACGCATTGAACAGAAGCTTGAACGTGTCGAGCGACTGACCGCGGTACTGCACCCGGAATCCGAATAGCGCTATCCGTCCCTCGCCGAGGGGAACTTCTGCGGCCGCCACTTTCCCGGCGACGTACTCCGGACCAAGCAGGAACCCACTCAGCAACGGGTTCCCCTGTCCGTACAACGCCACCGCGTGGAACGGCTGCTCTTCGCCGAATTCCAGTGTCCGGCTGCTGGCGAAGTAGGCGATGGACGCCTCCGGGATGCCATAGCCGAGCGGGTGGCTCGCGTCCACCGTCGTCCTCAAGATGCTGCCGGGGCAGAAGAACTTGTCCGACCCAACGCTCCGCAGCCCGTCGCTGACCTCGACGCCCAGTTGCCGCGCCAAGTCACACGCCGAGTCCATCAGTACGAGCGTCCCGCCCCTCTCGACAAATTCACGGAGGTTGCGGACGCCTTCCTCGCCGATCCCACCCGCGTACTCGGGGAAGGTAACCCGCTCGCTCACACCCTCGACGATGGAGTTTGCCGATTGATCCGCAAAGACGATCACGTCGTAGCGGCTCTTCAGGTCCGGCTTCCGGATCTCGTCGTTGTGCACGGACGAGTACTCGACGCCGTACTTCTCGAGGATGAACCGAGTCCAACCCTCGTCCATGTTGCCGACCCACGGCTGATACAGAGCGATTCGCGGCGCGGTGAAGCGTCGTGCTCCCCGCTCCAGGAAACCGGGTAACGGTCGAGGGTCGATCCACCGCTCCGACATCTCCCTCTCCAACGCTCGCGCCAACTCCTCTTGAGTCTTGTTCCCTCGGTGAAGAATGAGCGCCCCCGGATTCAGGCCTTGCGTCGGCTCGTACACGATGCCCACGGTGAAGCCTTGCCGCGCCAATCGGAGAGCGACCGGCACGTCGTCCACGCGCGTCCCATCGAGCACGTACGCCGGGACGTCGCGCGGCAGCGTCCGCGGTTCGGGCTTCGGCGGGGAGGTCAACTCCGTCCACGCGACCTCGAACGGCTGCTCGATCTGCACAGCGTTCACGCCCATCTGGAGGGGCGCGGTCCAGCCGGCGACGTCATAGGGCGGTTCGGCAGGGCCTCCCGGATAGAGGAAGCGCTGCGGATACTTCTGGATCTCCATGATGTCCTTCAGGTGATTCCGATACGGCTGCGCGCAGGGCAGAACGATCGTCCCCGCCGGATACTCCCTGCCGTCCGCCGTAAAGGCCTCGGTGGCCCGGTACGCCTTGATCCCCGTCCGGAGCAGGCTCTCGAGAAGTTGCCGCACGCCCTCCGGCTGGCGCTGGGCGGGAGGGATGACCCAAGCGAACGGCCCGCCCTTCTTGCCCGCTTCGATGGCGTCTCGGGCGAGCGCCACCTGGTTCCGCACCCACCGGTCGCGGTGCTTCGCCGCCAGGTCGAAGAGCGCATAGCAGGCCGTCTTCTCGTATTCGACGATGTCCCGCAGCGTCCACCGCCCGCCGGGCCAGGGATCCGGGAAGTTGACGTACGGCTCGTAGGTGGGCAAGCCCCGCCGCGCGCCGCGAAGTTCGTCGGGGGAAACGTCCACCGGGCTGGCGAGGTTCGCGCTCGCCGCTTCCGTGAGGATCGCCACGATGTTGTGCCGTTGCGGCGTCGTGCGCATTCCCCCTTGCCACCAGTTGTCGTAGATCGCGCCCCAAACGACGCCCTTCTTCCCCTCC
>RFHN01000249.1 GCA_003695835.1 Armatimonadota bacterium | reverse complement strand
CGGTCTACGCCGAGCTGATGCTCGAGGTGTTCCCTTTGTGGGAGGAGTTGGAAGAAGAGGTAGGGGAGCAACTCTTGGTCCGCTGTGGCCTGTTGGTATTGGGCAACCCGGGGGATGAATGGTTCCGGCAGGCGCGAAGCAGTCTGAATCGCTTGAGGATTCCCTACGAAGCGATGGGGCCTCTGGACGTGGCACGGCGGTTCGGAGGGTTCCACCTCGATTACGACGAGGAAGCGATCTTCGAGCCGTCTGCCGGTTACCTGAAGGCCGAGCGGGTTCTCGCCGCATCGCTTCGGGTCGCTCAGGCGCACGGGTGCCAAGTGCGAACGGGCGTGCGCGTCGAACCCTCGGAAGAGGGTGTGCTCGGAGGGGAGTCCTTCGACGCGGTGGTCGTGTGCGCAGGCGCCTGGGTTCGGCGGTTCGTACCGCTCCCTGCGGAGGTGCGGCTCCAGCACTTCGCCTACTATCGAACTCGGCTCACAGGAGAGCAACCCGTCTGGGTGGAGGCGAAGGATGACCACTTCTACGGCTTCCCCGACTACGGCCGCGGCGCCAAAGTCGGACTGCACCGATATGGCCCGATTGTGGACCCGGACGAAGGGCCCTTCCCGCCAGCGCGGGAAACGATCGCCGAGATCACAGAGGTTGCCAAGAGGAGATTGGGCGCGGAGGACGAACCGACCGAATCGTTCACGTGCCTCTACACCGTTTTGCCGGGTGAGGAGTTCTGCTTCGGTCGGCTGCCGTGGAGGGTTCCCGCGTATTTTGCGAGCGCGTGCTCGGGGCACGGGTTCAAGTTCGGCGTGTGGGTGGGCAAGCAGCTGCAGCGATTCGTAGACGAGGAGGCGCAGCCGGAGGACTTCGATCGCTTCTGCTGGCCCGCAGGAGAGGGAAGATGAGTTTCGACGCGTTTTCGGAGCGGTGGCGGAGTCGCATCGAACAGCGGCTGGAGGAGGTTCTCGAGGCTGGGGAGGAGCCGCTCGTCCGTAGCCTTGAAGAAGCGATGCGCTACTCCGTCCTGGGAGGCGGCAAGAGGTTCCGACCGCTGCTCTGCCTCGCCTGCTGCGAGGCGGTGGGCGGAGCGCCGACGGACGCTCTCGACCCGGCGTGCGGCATCGAGTTGATACACTGCTTCTCCCTCGTCCATGACGACCTACCTTGCATGGATGACGACGATTATCGCCGAGGCAAACCGTCCTGCCACAAGCAGTTTGGTGAGGCCGTAGCGCTGCTTGCGGGCGATGCCTTGCTCGTTCGCGGCTTCGAGTGCGTGGCCGGGGCGGAGATCGAAGCGGGGCGTCGCGTGCGCGCCCTCAAGGCACTGTGTCGCGCGATCGGAGTGGAAGGCATGGTCGGAGGTCAGATGGGGGATATCGCGATGGAGGGGGTGGAGGCGGATTTCGAAACGGTGCGCTGGATTCACGAGCGGAAGACGGGTGCGTTGATTGCCGCGAGTTGCGAGATCGGTGCGCTGGTGGGCGGCGGGTCCGAGGAGCAGGTTGCGGCGGCTCGGGAGTACGGATCGCAGGTCGGTTTGGCGTTTCAGATCCGGGATGACCTCTTGGATCTATCCGGCACCGTATCCGGAATGGGCAAGCGCCCGGGGGGCGACCTCAAGAAGGAGAAGGCGACGTATCCGGGCGTGGTGGGGGTTGCTACGGCCGAGCGCTTGATGGGGGAGGCGGTGGATCGAGCCGTGTCTCTGGCGGAAGGGATGGGCGAGAGCGTCGGCGTGTTGAGGGAGTTTGCCCTACTCGCCGTGGAGCGGACGGAGTAGCTTGCCGCACGCTCGTGCCGTTTCGGTAGGGAGCGTGCAGGTAGTTGCGCGAAGGGGGGCGTTTTGCGTATCCTACGCCCAATGGCGGAGATTCGACCGTTTCAGGCTCAGAGGTACACGGAGGCAGCCGGCAAGATTGAGGACCTGGTCGCCCCTCCCTACGATGTGATCTCCCCCGAGGAGAGGGCGATCTTGGGCGAAAAAAGCCCGTACAACATCGTCTGGTTGACTCTGCCGGAGTCCCTTCCCGACGACCGAAGCAAGTTCGTCAAATACGCTCGCAGCGCGGCGCGGTTGGCGGAATGGCGGCGGGACGGAATCCTTGGCGTGGATGCAGAGCCTGGCATCTATCGCTTCCAACAGACGTTCCTGGACCCGTGGGACGGAATCGAGCGGACGCGAACGGCGATGGTGGTTCTGCTCAAGTTGGAGCCGTACGAAAAGGGAGTCGTGTTGCCTCACGAGCAGACGTTTCCGAAACACAAAGAGGACCGACTGCGCCTACTGGAAGCGACGCGGACGCACCTCGAGTGCATCTTCGGTCTGGTCGAGGACGATGACCGGAGACTGGTGCATCTTTTGGAGGAGGCGCCGTTCGGCGAGCTTGCGTCGGTGAGAACGGAGGACGGAGTCTCCCATGGGCTGTCGAGGTGTGTGGATGAGGAAGCGATTCAGGCGATCTCTCGTTACATGATGCGGGCACGGGTCTGGATCGCGGACGGGCACCATCGCTACGAAACGGCGCTCAAGTTCCGCGAGAGCCTCGGGCCGAAGGAGGGGCCAATACCGGAGGACTACATCCTCATCGCTCTCTCCAGCATGAAGGATACGGGGCTTACCCTGCTACCCACTCATCGAATCGTGAGTGGCTTCACCACCTCGCTCAACGAGGCGAAGCTGAAGCTCGAGACATACTTCAACACTCGGCGAATGGGCAACGACGAACTGCCGGAAGCCGTCAAGGAGCTTTCGGGCTCCAATGTCCGTGCGTTCGGCATCGTGCTGCCGGGGCAGGTCGGCCTGTTGGCTACGATGGACGACCCTTCCATCGCCGCCAGGCTGATCGAGGGAGAGGGTTCGAACCTGCTCAAGCAGCTCGACGTTTCGATCCTGCATGAAATCATCCTGAAGCGGTGCTTCGGCGTGGAGGGTCTCGATCGGATTTCCTACACGCGCGACCCCCAAGAGGCGATCCGCGTCGTGGAGTCGAGTCAGGACACGATGGCAGTGCTCACCAACCCGCCGTCCGTCGAAGATATGCGCAAGATCGCCGAGGCGGGCGAGAAGATGCCGCAGAAGTCCACCTACTACTATCCGAAAATGTTGAGCGGCCTGGTCACCTGGTCGCTTCAGGACTCTTAGGCTGTCGAGGTGGCCCGGGTGGCGCGATGAGAATCCTATTGACCGGTACCGGCGCCGCCGATGGAATTCCCGGCTACTTCCAAACGGACCGCGTGAGCGAGCTGGCCCGCGCTCATGGGGGCAAGGACGTGCGATATCGGTCCGGCGCCGTCGTGGACGGAGTGCTGAAAATCGATTGGGGCCCCGACACCTTCGCTTGCGCCCAGCGACTCGGCTTGCGGCCAAGAGACTGGACGCACGTGTTGTTTACTCACTCCCACGACGACCACTACGCCCCTCGCGAGTTTCAGTATCTCTTTCCGCCTTTTCTGCCGATGGAGACCGAGCGCCCGCTGATTTACGGGAATGCCGCCGTCGTGGATGGTTTCGCGGGACAGTTCGAGGAGGCGAGCCTTTTGGAGAGGTTCCTGATTCGTAGCTTCGAACCGGTCGAAGTGGCAGGGTATCGCGTAACGCCGATTCACGCCTACCACAAGTTGGACGAGGACAGCCTGAACCTCATCCTGGAGAAGGACGGCAAGCGGTTCCTCTACGGGACCGATACGGGTGTGTACCAAGACGATACGTGGGAGTTCCTGGAAGGAGTTGCCCTCGATGGAATCGTTTTGGATTGCACGGATGGCTTCCAGGCGACGGAGTACTGGGGTCATCTCTCGTGCGAGGAACTCTTGAGGGTTGTGGACCGACTGGCGAAGATCGGGTGCGTCGGCTCGGAGACCTTCGTGGGCACGACCCATCACGGCGCCCTGGGTGGAGCCACGCATGAGGAGCTAGAGCGGTTCTTCGAGCCTCACGGGATTCACGTCGGCTATGACGGAATGCTGATCGAGCTGTGAGGCGCCTGCCGAACTCGCCGTTGCCTCCCGACAGGTGAGTGCGATTCCTGCGGCTTTTTGCGCCTCTGAGCCGTCTCTTCTTGTGAACCCGGGACTGGGGAGACACATCGTCTGCTTGCTCCGCGTCTTCTTTCTGCTACCCGGGTCCTAAATGGGGCGTCGTTTGCGGCTTCGGCGCCCCGTTCCTTTTGCAAGGGGATTTAGGCGCTCTCTTCGGCCGGTAGGAACTCTGCGCTGGAGAAGATCGCGACGGCGATCACGAGCGAGACCAGCGTAAGCACGGCAAGCGTGTTCCAGCAGGTCATCGGGTCAATGGGTGTGGCTTGGAACGCCTCTTGAAGGGGTGCGAAGGCCGATTCGGTCTGGGTCAGGTCCGCGTGAGGGGAGAGCTGCTTGAGATAGGTCATGACGCTGAGACGCCGGAAGTCGCCCGGGACGTAAGCGACCCATGACTCCCAAAAGAAGGCGAAGACCGCGGCGATGATCCAGGGTCTCTTCGAGAGCGTGGAGAGGAGCGCGAAAAGGCTGGAATACGTGATCGCCCCCGCGGTGAGCACCAGGAGGTCTCGCCGGAGCATGTTGGCGGGGACGTCCGCGCCGTAGCAGATGACGGCTGTCAGGATGCAGGAACCGAGGCTTATGAGGACGGTTACCGTGACGGCCCCGATCCACTTGCCCAGAAACAACTTCCAACGCGGTACTGGCCGTGTAAGCAAGAAGGAGATGGTTCTGCCCGTTACTTCATTGGTAACGATGCCGCCGGCGTGGGCGATGGTGAGGAGTAGGAGCGATCCCGAGAAGATGCCCAGTTGGACGCTTCCATCGTAAGCTTCGGTCGGCTCAAAGCCGAAGGTGATGAACAGCAGTGCGAAGGCAGGCCCGATCGCGAGGAGGAGAGCAGCGGGGAGCAGTCTCCGCGAGGTGAGGGAGTCTTTCAAGTACCAGAGAACGATTTCAGGGAGGCTCATCCTTTCACCAGGTACCGGAAGACGGCTTCCAGGTTGTTGTCTTGCGAGTAGAAGGTTCGCACCGGGATTTGGTGCGCGAGAACGGTTTGCGCGAGGTTCGTGTAGAACTCGTCAGGCTTTGCTGTCTCCACTATGAGTCGCTTCCCGTCTTCCTCGATACGGACGGAGAGGACGCTGGCAAGCTCGATCAGTTTCGTTGCGAGTTCGCGCCCGCGGTCGGTCGTCTCGACGAGGACCTTGTGGGGATGTCGGTCAATCAGGTCGCGGATTTGACGGACGTCTCCGTAGGCGAGGAGCCTTCCCCTGTGGAGGAGAAGAATCCGCCGGGTGAGGGCTTCGACTTCGTAAAGGATGTGGCTGCTGACGATGATGGTGCGGTCTTGCCCCAGTTCGCTCAAGAGGTCGCCCATCTCTTTCCTACCGAGCGGGTCTAAACCGTTCATCGGCTCGTCGAGGATGAGCAGTTCCGGTTCGTGGGCGATGGCTTGGGCGATCTTGATCCGTTGGCGCATGCCCTTGGAGCAGGCGGCGAGTTTTCGGCGGCGGTGCTCGAGCATTCCGACACGGCTGAGGTTGCGCTCGGTTATGGAGGCTACTTCCGACTTCGGAATGCCCGCCATGCGCACCATCAGGCGGAGAAACTCTTCGCAGGTCATGGACTCGTAGAAGCTGTCGGTTTCGGGGCAATAACCGAGACGCCGGAACACCTCTGTATTGGCAAACGGGTTCTCGCCGAAGACTCTCACGGCGCCAGTCGTCGGTTTGAGTTGACCTGTGATCAGTTTGATGAGGGTGGACTTGCCCGCGCCGTTCTCTCCCAACAGTCCCGTGATGCCCGGACCGATGGAGACGGAGACGTCGTTGACGCCGATCACCTGGCCGTACCAGCGGCTCGCGCGCTCGAGTTCAATCATCCTTTTACGACCTCCACTGCGCGCACTCTCCAGATTGCGAGCGCCAAACCGACGACGCAAAGAACCAAGCCCAGGGCAAGAAGAGGCCCCCAGTCCGGCAAAGGAAGCTCTCGGAATCGAGGTCCTGTCCCACGCGACCCGACGAAGTTGAAAGTGAGCCCCGAGATGACGCCCCGTGGATTGAGGAACTGAATGGTGGGTCTTGCGTTCTCGGCGATGGCCGGCGCGGCCGCAAGCGCCTGACAGAGCGCGCTCCAAACGATGAAGATGCCCGTGTAGATGATGCCCGCGATCGCCGGCGTCTTGTTCATGGCAGATATGCCAATGAGTAGCGAGGCATGCACGACCGCGGCGAAAGCCGGTACGACCAATACGTCGAGTAGGAGACGGGAGTGTTCCCGCATGAACTCCGCAAAACCTGCGTCCAGAGCGGCGTACAGCATCGCAAAGAGCATGGGCACGAACTGCGCGGCGTAGATGAGGATGGCCATGCCCGCCCACTTGCCGAGGATGTAGTCCGAACGAGTGATCGGCTTGCTCAAGTAGACCTGGATGGCGTTGGCTCGGTTGTCCGCCGCGATCGCTCCCGCTCCCACGTAGAGCGCGAGGGCGAAGGTCCAGATCCAGATGTCGCTGATGTTCGCGAACGTGTCAACGATGTCGAAGAGACGGACGTTTCTGGGCGGTTCAGCGCCGGCCTGTTCCGCCAGCATCTGCGCCTGGGAATTGATGAACACGAGGAGCGCGAACATCATCCATTGCATCGCGGAGAGGGCGAAGATCACCCAGAAGGGCTTCTTCCGAAGCGCCGTCCGGATGAACGACCGGGTGATCGTCCACCAGCGCAGCGGCCGCAGCGCCTTCGGACCGTCATAGTTGCGGTACGTCAGATCGGCAATCGGCGGCGGGCCTGGCACGGCGCTCAACCCAGCACCTCCAGGAACGCCTCTTCCAACGTGCGAGATGCCGGGCGGAGGCTTCGCACCTCGGCGCCGGTCTCTCGGGCGACAGAGAGCAGGAAAAGGGCAGGATCTGTGTCGTCGGGCACTTCGACCCGGTAGAGGTTGCTGACGTGTTTCAAGAGTGCCGCGCCCTTCGCATGAACGGCGGTTGCGAATGCTTCGCTTGCGTCCTTCAGCTCCACGTCCCACTGCCGAGCGCTCTCACCCCGCATCTCGGTAACCGACTTTTGCGATCGGATCCTTCCCTGGCTCATGACGAGGATCCAGTCGCAGGTTCGTTCAATGTCGGGCAGCAGGTGTGAGGATACGATACAGTTCACGCCTTTGTTGTGGGAGATGTCGCGGATGAGGTCGAGCATCTCCTCTCGGCTTTCGGGGTCTAAGCCGTTCGTGGGTTCGTCCAGGAAGAGCAATCTTGGACCGTGCACGAGCGCCTGGGCGATCTTGGCCTTCTGCTTCATGCCGGTGGAGAAGGTTTCCACGTTTCGGTATCGGGCTTCGCCTAGCCCGCAGTATTCGAGCACTTCGTGTGCGCGCTGGAGGGCGTTGGCTCTGGGCATTCCGGAAAGCTCTCCCGCCAACGCGACGTACTCGACGGCGGAGAGACCGGGGATGTGACAGTCGGATTCGGGCATCAGGCCGACGTGCAGGCGAAGTTCGAGGCTGGCTGCGCGGATATCGTAGCCGAGCACCTCTCCCTCGCCGTCGGTTGGCCTCAGAAAGCCGAGCAGAGCTTTGATGAGCGTAGTCTTGCCCGCTCCGTTAGGTCCCAGAAGGCCGACGCATCCCTCGGGGATCTCGCAAGTTGCGTCGGCCACGGCAAGCGTCTTGCCGTACGCCACGCTGAGATGTCGGACTCGGGCGACCATGTCGTTTCGAATACTACTCTAACGACAACTCATGCCTTAAAGGTTGCGCCCCAGCGTGGAGCTGGGGCGCAAACGTGGGTCGGACGGCCGCGTTTAGTGGCCTTCGCCGCCCGCGTCCGAGTGGGATTCGCTCCCGCCAGCGCCAGCGCAGGGGTTCTCGGCACCAGCGCAGGGGTTCTCGGCACCAGCGCACGGGTTCTCGGCACCAGCGCACGGGTTCTCGGCACCAGCGCACGGGTTCTCGG
>RFHN01000248.1 GCA_003695835.1 Armatimonadota bacterium | reverse complement strand
CGTGGCCGTCCCCAGCGTCAGCGACCTGCTCGAGAGGGCGGTCTGCTGGCAGTGCAGCCGGCGGCAGCCGCGCCGCATGTTCCCGCTCGAGGACAAGGTGAGCCGCGACGGAAGCCTCGTGGAGGGGCAGATCTCGCGAGTGCAGCACCTCGACCTGGAGGAGCTGGAGCTCCAGCGGGACGAGCGCCTCTTCGCGGCTCAGAAGTGGGCCGCGTTCCGCAACGCTCGCAAGCGGAGGATGTAGGTGTCTGAAAAATATCGCCGTTGTGAGAAACGGCACCAGCAAAACTCTCCGGCGACCATCCGAAACTGGCTCGCGATTCCATGCAACGCATGACCATGGATAGGCTGCTCGACTGAATTCGAGCAACGGCGAGGGCGGTCAGTCTAACGACGACTGACCGCCCGCACCTTCGAGAGGACGAGCCAACGTTCGCCCTTTCGAATCGTGCGGAATCTCGTACGCGCTGTGCAATGAAGTCTCTTGATTGCAGGGCGCGTGCGGGACTGAACCCGTACACAGCAAGGAGGCCAGCATGGCCAACCCCGCCCTTTCCCCCAAGACCGACCTCCAGCCACAGAGCCAGGTCCACCTCCACCTCGTCGAGGCCGTCGTCGAGATCACCGACGAGGAGATCGCCTTCGAGAGGGCGATCCAGGAGATCCACGATGCGGCCGAGTTCAAGTCCGAGGCCGGCTTCGTGATCTGCTTGTTTGCCTCGGCCGCTTCCATGGTCGTGATGTGGATCGGTGTGCCGCTCTACGCCTCCTGGGCGTGGGCGCAGGTGCTGCTCCCGCGCCTCCTCGGCTGAGTTTCGTCAAAGGCCACGAGGGAGCGGCCTGGTTTCCACCTGTGTCCGCTCCCGCCTCTACTGTCCCGTTCTTCTATTTGAAGGACGCGACTGCGAGGTAATGCTTCGACCTCACAATACAGCCCGAGCCTGTCGAATCATCAAAGGGGCACTGCATTATTCCCTGAGCCTGTCGAAGGGGCACCGCGTTATTCCCTGAGCCTGTCGAAGGGGTAATGCGTTATTCCCTGAGCCTGTCGAAGGGGTAATGCGTATTCCTCCTGCGGTCTAAGGCTGATTGGAGAGTCCCTAAGGGAAAAATTTCTTTCTCCAAATTACTTCCTTATATTTGTTCCTTATTTAGCGACAATCGCCGCCCAGCAGATGAAGAATCGTCTCTTGAGCGGTGGTTGTCGCCTCAGACTTGGACTTTACGGATGCCTCGTGCATCCTCACCTCCGTCGTTGAGCCGCTTTCGAGCTGGATCCGACTAAGGCCTCCCTGCGCAACACGAGAGCGTCCGCAAAGTCCCCACCTTCCAGCCGGTGAAGAAATTCGTCGACTGAAAGGTGGGCGGCCAGATGAGAATTTTGAGGGGAATTCTCACCTGGTCGCTTCCACCGACTATGGTCTGCCGAACTCCTTCGGCAGAAACCTGCCAGGGAGACACCATGGCAGACCGCCAGCATTCCGTCGAGGTCATGTGGCGCCGCCGGGACGAGTTCCCGGACGAACTGCCCTTCGACATCGACGGACTAGAGCCATTGCGAGAAGTAAGGGTCCGGCCGATCCGCGTCCTCTCCGCAAAGGAGCTGGACGAGATCGATGCTGAAGTCGCCCGCGAGATGCGCCTCGAGCGCTTCTGCTACGCGGTCGAGAACATCAGCTTCGCGATCGCGATCGCGGCCGCTGGCACGGTTGTCGGTACCTGGATCGCCTCCGAGGCGATTCTCCAGGCCACCCTGCTCGGCTGGCTCTGACGAACGTCCCTCACCGGCGGCTGGGTCGAACTCTCCGGAGTCGATCTGGTCGCCGGGAGACGCTCATTCCAAATGCTTCCGATTCAGAAACTCGGAGGAGAGACAACAAACCGCTCACTGCTTCGGCATAGAGCGTAGCGATTGCCAAATGTTGCAACTAGGCCTTGGCTTACTTGCTCCATACGTCCGGCGATCCCGAATGCATACTGGCTTGCCTGTCACTGTGTTCCGTCTCGTCTCCGAATTTCTGGAATGGATGTGTCCCAAAATACAATGTATCTTGGAATACATCTGGATCAGACCTGAGGAGGTGCGCATGAACCAGATCTTGCAGATGCTGTCGGGCGCCGCCCAGCAGGCCATCCTTCACCCGCTCCAAGGCGGGATCGAAGCGTGGCTCGTCACGACGGCCCTAATCTTCGTGGTCATGCCCGGTCTTATGGGGATCCTCATCTCTATGATCGGCAAGCCCCCGAAGGAGCTGGCATTCGGCAACCTGCTCTCGTTCTGGATCAAGTGGTGCGTTTTCGGACCGATCACGCTGGCCTGGCACATCATCAGGTTCATCGGATCGGCCGTCGTCCGCTACTTCTTCCCGGAGCGACGCCAGTCGAACAACCGGCAACGGGTGCACAACACGTACAACTTCTCGTTTACCCTGTTTGGAGGAGACCGCAACAACGGTCAAAACCAGCGAGGACAGAGACGCCGTCGTCAACGCAACCGCAACCCCTGACCCGATGAAGATCGGCTCAACATGCGAGCCTTATGATCACTTCATCGGGCCCGCAACTCTGATGGCCATTCACTGGTCAGCAGTGAACGGGTACGACTTCCAAAATTTGATGCTCTTGCGGTGCCAAGCGAGCACGGTCCGAAGCCTACGGAAACGTAGGATGATGACTGGGCACAGTAAACAAGT
>RFHN01000019.1 GCA_003695835.1 Armatimonadota bacterium | reverse complement strand
GTGCGGATGTAGTCCGTGAACTCATAGTCGAAGCTCGCATACCCGCGTGTTTGCGTTTTCAACTTGTCATAGAAATCGAGCAGGATTTCCGATAAGGGAAGGATGTAGTAGATGATGACGCGATTGGGAGAGGGGTACTCCATTTTCTGGAAGATCCCTCGCCTCGACTTGCAGAGCGTCATCACGGCGCCGACGTACTCCTGCGGGACCATGATCGTGGCTTTCACCGCCGGCTCTTCGATGTGCGCAATCATGTGCGGGGGCGGGAACCGGCTCGGGTTGGAAACCTGGATCACCTCGCCATCTGTCTTGAAAATCGTGTAATTGACGCTCGGCGCTGTCAGAATGAGGTCGAGACCAAACTCCCTCTCCAGACGCTCCCGAGCGATGTCCATGTGCAAGAGGCCGAGAAAACCGCAGCGAAACCCAAATCCGAGCGCATCCGACGTCTCCGGTTCGAAGGTCAACGCGGCGTCGTTCAGTTGCAGCTTTTCGATCGCATCACGGAGCTCGTCGTACTGGTCGCCATCCGCCGGGTAGAGGCCGCTAAAGACCATCGGTTTGGCCTTTCGAAATCCGGGCAGGGGTTCGCGGGCTGGGTTCTTGGCGTGCGTCACTGTATCGCCAACCTGCGCATTTCCGATCTCTTTCATGGCTGCCGTAAAGTAGCCAACTTCACCCGGCCCCAACTCGCCGACCTGCTGCCGCGTGGGCGTGAAGATCCCCACCTCGTCCACCACGAAACGCTTCCCGGAGGACATCATCATCACTTCCTGATCCTTCCGAATCGTGCCATCGAACACGCGAATGTAGGCGACCGCGCCCTGATAGGTATCGAAGTGCGAGTCGAAGATCAACGCGCGCAGGGGAGCGTCCGGCCCTTCCTCGAGCGTCGGCTTGGGTGGGGGGATCCGCTGGACGACGGCTTCGAGCAGCTCGTCCACTCCCTCACCCGTCTTGGCGCTCACGAGAATCGCGTCGGAGGCGTCTATTGCAAGAGCAAGCTCGATCTCTTCCTTCGCGCGATCGGGGTCCGCGTGGGGGAGGTCAATCTTGTTGATGACGGGGATGATCTCAAGCCCTTGATTCATCGCCATGCTCGCGTTGGCGATCGTTTGGGCTTCCACGCCTTGGGTCGCGTCCACCACGAGCAGCGCCCCCTCGCACGCGAGCAAGGAACGCGAAACTTCGTAAGTGAAGTCCACGTGCCCGGGAGTATCAATGAGATTGAACTCGTATTCTTGGCCGTCCTCTGCCGTGTAGTTCAACCGGACGGCGGTCATCTTGATCGTGATGCCGCGCTCTCGCTCGAGATCCATGCTGTCCAGCATCTGCTCGACGGCCTGCCCTCGAACGGCGCCTGTCTTTTCTAGGATCCGATCTGCAAGGGTGGACTTCCCGTGGTCAATATGCGCGACGATGCAGAAATTCCGGATCCGATTCAGATCCATTTCAGCGTACGATGGCGCCGCGAGCCGCGGCCAGATTCGCCCGCCGACGGTCCATCGCCTGCTCCACCTTGATCGTTAGGATTTCGTAGACGTCTACGTCCGGGATGTTCTTCTCGATGTAATCGTACGCGCCGCGCTTCATGCACTCGACGGCGTTCTTCACGTTGCCGTAGGCAGTCATGACGATGACCTCCGAGAACGTGTCCTTCTCGAAGGCAGCTCGGAGGATTCGGACGCCGGCGTCTGGATCCTCCATGCTCATGTCCGTAACGATGACGTCGTAAGGGGGGTCGGCCTCTTCGATGCGCTTGATCCCTTCTTGGGCGGAAAACGCCGTGTCCACGCGCATGCCTTGACGTTCGAGGCGGCGTCGCACCGCCTCACAAACATCCTCTTCGTCGTCTACCACGAGGACTCGAACTTGATTCGAACCTTCCATTCGCGCTTGCGCATTATTGCATACGAGGGGGACGACATGCCCGTTTCCCAGGACGGCTAAACTTGCGCCGTGAAGAAGACAAAGCTCTGGGGTGGCGCCTTCGCCGAGGCGCCCGACGAGACCGCCTGGCGGTTCGGTCAGTCCATCGAAAGCGACTGGAATCTGCTCGCCGAAGAGCTCGAAGTGTCGCTGGCGCATGCGAGGATGCTCGAGAGGCAAAAGATCCTTCCCGCAGCAAAGGCGAAGAAGCTCATCCGGGCGCTCGAATCGCTGGTTCGAGACGCCGAAGAGGGTCGCCTCAAGATTCCTCGCGACGCCGAAGACATCCACGCCGCCGTCGAAGAGGAGTTGCGCAAGCGTGTGGGCGACATCGCCGGAATGCTCCACACCGGCCGCAGCCGCAACGACCAGATCGCCACCGTCGCGCGGCTCTATCTACGCAGACGATGCGACCGACTCCTCTCCCTCATCAAAGATCTTCAAAGGGAGATCGTGAAGCAAGGCGCTCGACACGCCAACGCCCCCATGCCCGGCTACACGCACCAGCAGAGGGCTCAGCCGGTCACTCTCGGATTCCATCTCTTGGCTTGGTTCTGGATGCTTCAGCGAGACGGCGAGAGATTGGAAACTGTTAAGATTTCAGCGAATACTTGCCCTTTAGGTGCTGCCGCTTTGGCGGGGACGCCGTTCAAGATTGACCGCCACTGGACAGCCAAGCAACTCGGTTTCGACGGTCCTACGCCCAACGCACTCGACGCTGTGAGCGACCGCGATTTCGCCTCCGATGCGCTCCACGCTTGCGCGACGCTGATGTTGCACCTCTCGCGCATGAGCCAAGAGATCGTGCTCTGGAGCAGCGAGGAGTTTGGATTCCTGCGCCTCCCGGACCGGGTTACGACCGGCAGCAGCATCATGCCTCAGAAGCGGAATCCCGATTTCGCCGAACTGATTCGCGGCCGCTCCGCCCGTTGCTTCGGGCACTGGGTCGCGCACATGAGCATGATGAAGGCGCTGCCATTGGGATACAACCGCGACACGCAAGAGGACAAGCCTCCGCTCTTCGACGCCCTCGCCCTCTGCAGAGACTCGCTTCTTCTCATGCGCACGATGATCGAAGGCGCGCAGTTCGACAAGCAGAGGATGCGAGAGGCAGCCGAAGCGGGTCACATCGCCGCAACGGCGGTCGCCGATTTCCTTGCCAGCAAGGGGGTGCCGTTCCGCCAAGCGCACGAGCGCGTGGGCCGACTCGTCCGCGCGTGCGAGGAAGTCGGGCTTACCCTCAGAGAGGCCACGCCCGACCTCATCCGATCCGTCCTCCAAGCGGACCCGGACGAGATCCTGCCTTTGCTCTCGGCGGAAGCGGGAATTCGGTCAAGAGATGGATATGGAGGCCCAGGCCCGAACGCGATGAAGGTCCAGCTCGCAGAAGCGAGGGCTGCGCTTCGGCGCAAAGGATTCGTCGCGCGTCAATAGGGTAAGGCGTTCACAGCGCGCAGAACCAGGGCGAACGCGATGGCGAGCATCGCGACCAAACCGGAGCCGCAGCTGAACCCTGCAAGCAGCACGGGCGCATACCTCGTCCACGTGTCGAGGCCGTAGCGTTTTGCGAAGTACCGCTTGCCGAGCCACGCGCCGAGAAACTGTGGTACTGTGTTCGCCGGCCAAAGGCCGACGCCCGAGATGAATCCGTAGAATGTGAGGATCGGCAACTTCAATAAGGTGAAAAAGCCGTAGAGAGAAAGCCCTCCCAAGAGCCCTACGCCGACCAGGCTGGGCTTGAGCGGCTGTACCTCAAACTCGCTTCCAGGGAGCGAGGCCTGCTTCCAAATCGCTTCCGCGCCCGCATGGATCGGCCAGAACCGTTGCGCGTAGGGGTACTGACTTCCGTCGAACGGCTGACCCTGCCAGAAGAAGTTCCAGAACAGAAGGCTGGCGAGAAGAATAATCGGGAACATGAACGCCTCGGCCTTGAGAAGGCTCGTGAAGCGCGTGCCCGTCAACTCTACTTCGCGAAACCGGCCGGCCGCCCAGCCATAGTCATAGATGGGAATCGGCGCGTACCACGGCCCGAGCGTACGAGGCTTCGCACTCAGGATCGCGCTCTCCCGGAGCATCGGAAACGCCAATCCTCGTCCCGTGATTCCGATCATCCTCGCAGAGATGTAGCTGTTGATCGGACTCCAGACAAGCCCAAAGAACACCACAATGCCGATCGGGAAATCCGGCACGAGCCAGCGACACAGTAGGATGAGTCCGATCGTGCTGACAGCCCAGCCGGCGATCGCCCAGGCAATCGGGAAGTCCCCCCGCCCGGGCGGCGGCGCAAGCGTAGCGCCTCGGAGATCGCGCCTCGCTCGAACCTCTCGCAGCGCTTTCACGATCAAACCGATCCCAAGAATGGCAACCGCGAGGTTCAAACCGATCCCCACGCTGAGCCAGAAGTCCATATCGGCTGCGAGCTTCGTGATGAACGGGCCGCCACCGGTCACGCTCGGCAGCAATCCCCACGCCTTGAGGACCGGATTCATGACGATGCTGGCGAACACCGAGCCGACCGTTGCGCCCACGACCACGTGCCAAGGCAGAACGAAACCTGTGAGAACGTTGGCGAGGTTGAAACTGATTCCGATCAGGGCGCCCGGCGCGATGTTTTCTACTGCCTTCGAGTAATCGGCAAAGGGGATCGGAAAGATCTGCAAGCCTTCGCCAAAAATCGCTCCGGTGAGAATCGGAACGGCGAGATACAAGAAGCCCGCCACCATTCCGACGACCGCACCCGTCGTGAAGACGCCCCACCGCCAACTCTCTTTCCCTGCCCCTGCTTCGGCGAGGGCGGTTGCGCCGCTGGCAGCAACGGGAGCGAGCGGAAACGGCAAGCGCTCCACATCACTTGTCAATCGAAACAGAATATAGCCCATGCTGATCCAGCCGATTCGGATCAGCGCCTCAACGGTTACAAGGATGAGGATCGGCAGCGCCCAGGCGGGATCGAAGAACGTGCGCGATTGCAGCGCTTCGGAGCCAACGGACGGGACAGCCCAGCTCGGCACTTTGTCGGCAATCGCCTCGAAGGCGGGAGTCTGGATTGTGTAAGCCCGCCAGATCAGTTCTCCGAACGGTCCTCCCGCGATCCCTCTCTCCACCGCCAGCACGGACGTGAGACCCGCGGCGATGTAGAACAGCACATAGATCTCTTGCTTCGAGAGCGCCCGAAAACTGCGGCGGGCGACCTCGGCGAAGAGGACGATCGTCACCCATTCGGCCGCTTCTCCGATTCCCGCCCCCGCCACCAGGCCGAGCAGAATCCCTCCGGGCAGCATGATGAAAGCGACGAACAGCCCGCCCAGCATCGTGCGAAGCGTAAACCCTTCGCGAAATTCGGTGGCTTCGTCCCGCGCTTGCTCTTCGGCGCGCTTCCGAGCTTCGGTGAGTTCGCCCGGCCCCTCCATCGTGCCGACTCATTATAATCGCTCGAGGCGGCGCCGCTTAGCGCTTCCCTTTGCGCTGCTCGAGGCGATACCCGTTTCCTTCCGGAATCGCCCACCAATACTCACGCTCCCACAGGTCTTTTGCTTTCGCTTCGGGCCACTTGTATCGCGAATAGAATTCAAAATCCTTCTGCAACAGTCGAGCGCGGTGTGAGGAGTGAACTTTCTCGTCTCCCCACCAAGAAGGCAGCTTCCGGTCGCGCGGTTTGGGGATTCTCGCCAGCAGGGTCCGCAAGCCGTCTGTCTTCATGCCCCGTCGTTCCGCCTCGCGGAGGGCGGCTTCCGTGTAGCGGTACAACGCCCCCGGCCACCGGCTCCATTGGAGTGTCGCGGGGTGATTCCGCCAGCCGGTGCGCTTCGTCCCATCGGCCTTCGGCAGGTCAAGGATGACTCCGAGCAACTGGATCGCTTCGAGGGCCTGCTTGAACAGTCGCCGATCGTCCAGACATTGGACCGATTTCTCGATGTCCGGATAGGGGACGAAGACCTGCATAGCGCCATTGTACAGCGGGGACGGTAACCTCTAACCGTGCGAAAGAGCATCTCCATCGCGGAACCCGTGTCCGAATTGCGGCGTGTGCCGATTCGGGAGTGTGGCGAGCCGCTCGTCAACTTTCTCGACTATGGCGGCCGCCTCTACTTGGATCGGCCCCGCTGGAACTATCGCAGAGAGACGCTTCTCCGAGAAACCGTCGCGCGAAAGTTGGCGGAAGCATCCAAGCGACTCCCTCGCGGCTACTCTTTCGCCGTGATCGAGGGCTGGCGCCCGCTCCACATACAACGCAGGATGCACCTGTCTGCCCTGCAACGGTGGAGAGAGATGCACCCGAATTGGAGCGAGACCTACCTCAAGCGCGTCGTCAACCAGTTCTCCGCTCCGCCCGACCACCCGCGAGTGCCGCCTCCACACCTCACGGGAGGCGCGCTCGACATCCTGCTTGCCGATAGCAAGGGACGACCCCTCGATCATCGCTCTCCGTACGAACCGCGAGACCCGAAGGGATACTTCACCGAGGCTCCCAACCTCACGAAAGAGGCCGCCAAGGTGCGTAAGATCCTCAAGGAAACGCTCGAATCGGTCGGCATCACGAACTATCCGAGCGAATTCTGGCACTACAGCTTCGGGGACCAAGGCTGGGCCTATCGTGGCGGGCACCCCTACGCGATTTACGGCCCAATCGCGCCGCCGGACTACACCCCGCCGGCGGAGGACGACACGGACGAACCGCTTCAGTGGGTATATGAGGAAACATAGTGAAGATTTACGTCGGTCTTGGCAGCAACGTTGGCGACCGCATGGAGAACCTGCAGGTAGCGCTCAACCTATTGGACCTTAGAGCCGGATCCGTCATCGCTCTATCCTCGGTGTACGAAACCGCCGCCATGTATATCGAAGACCAAGCGCCGTTCCTGAATATGGTTGTCCTCTTGGACACGACTCGCGAACCGGAAGAGCTGCTCGAGACCGTCAAGCAGATCGAGTGGGAAGTGGGAAGAGTTCCTCGGCAGCGTTACGGCCCGAGGGAGATTGACATTGATCTGCTCGCTGCCGCCGACGGGCAAACCGTTCGCACGGCCAACCTTTCGCTACCCCACCCCCAGTTGACCGAGCGGCGTTTCGTGTTGGAACCCTTGGCGGAGATCGCGCCGAACCTCTCCGTCAACGGGCGGACGGTGACCGAGTGGCTGCAGGACCCTGCGGTTCAGCGGCAGGACTGCAAGCGAAGGCCCGTGACTCTCTTCGTTCACCGAGACTGACGTCATGAACCGACCAGCCCAGATTCGAGTCAAACGGACAGCCTCGGTAAGCGACCGGGACCTTTCCAACTACTACGCCCAGCTCTCCTCCCTGCTCCGCGCTGGGATCAATCTTCACGATGCCCACGTCTCGATCGCTGGGCGGACGCGCAATCGAGCGTTGAGGGAAGCTGCGGCGGAGATCGCGCGCCGAACCGGCGAGGGCGGCCGAGCGAGCGACGTGATGGCGGAATACATAGACGTCTTTCCACCCCACGCGGTCGCGATGATCCGAGCCGCCGAACAGGGCGGGTTCCTTCCGGAAGCGTACGAGATGCTCCGAGAGCAAGCATCCGGTCGCGCCTCGATCAATCAGTGGTTCTATTGGGTGCGTTGGCTCGGCTACCAAGGCCTTCTCGCTCTGGCCCTGCTCGTGAGCGCGATGACGGCGTTATGGCAAGCGTTTCACGCGGGAGGCAACTTCCCATACTTCTTCGTCCGCAGCCTGTTGACACGGACACTGCCTCTCGCGCTCTTGGGGATCGCAGTTGTGATGATCATCCGGTTTCTGCTCCACTCCCACTCGACGCTTCGACTGCGGCACAAACTCATTCTCCGCGCCCCGTACGGTTTTGGCAAGAGGGCTCGCGCCGAAGCGATCTACTTCTTTGTGTGGACGCTACGGAAACTGAGCGCAGCGGGACTGCCACCGCAAACGGCTTGGGCGCTGGCGGCCGGCACCTCACCCAACGGGGAGTACGCCGAGCGGCTGTACGCGGCAGCTGAAGGGCCGCGCGAGAACGAGCCGCTCTCGAGTTTCATCGAGCGCACAGGCCTCTTCGAGCCGGACGACGAGACGATGCTGAAGGTCGCGGAGCAGGCGGGCGACGTGCACGGAGCGCTCGACGCGCTGTTCGAAGCAGCCTCGGAGGAATATCAACAGGGCAAAGCCGCCACCCGCCTCGGGCTTACATCCCTGGGCTGCTTGGTCTTCATCCTCACCACCGGAGGCGCCATAATCTATTTTGCCGCAAACTACTACGCGCGAATGTTTGAAGAAGTAGACAAGTGGATCCAAAGCCCCTAAGAACCGATGGCAAAAACCTTTTCCTTCATCGCGATCGATCGAAACGGTAGCCGAACCACGGGCGTGATTGAGGCGCCGAGCGAAAAGGCTGCACGCGACCGCTTGGTCGGTCAGGGCTATCTCGTCGAGTTCCTCCAAGAAGGAAAGGCGGCGAAGCCGGGGCGCCCCGCGGTGGTTCGTCACGTGGTCGGGCCGATGTTCGGGCGCGTGAACCTCGAGTCGTTGGAGCGCTTCTTCGCCCAACTGCACTCGATGTACAAGGCGGGTGTCCACCTGCACCAGGCGCTCGAGACGCTCGGGGAGAACTCTCGCCATCCGGTCCTCCGCTCGGTGATTCGCGATCTCAAGACGTTCGTCCTCGAAGGGAGGATGATGTCGGAGGGCATGGAGAAGTACCCGGAGGTGTTCACGCCGCTCCAAGTCAGCCTCGTGCGGGCGGGAGAGCGAGGCGGAACGCTCGAACGCTCCCTCAAAGAGATCAGCGAGTACCTGAAGCGGGAGATCAAACTGCGAAACCAGATCAAGCGCGCGACCTTCTATCCGAAGTTGATCTTGGCGGTGCTCATCGTACTGCCGCTTGTGGCGAATGCTGCGGTCTCCGCCATCGCCGCTCGCACCGGAGGCCCGGCATTCACGATCCTCTCCATCACCAGTTCGATCTGGTTCTGGGTGTTCGCGGGCTTTGTTCTCTTCTTCTGGCTGTTCTTTTCGAGAGTGTTGTTGCCGATTCCTGCCGTCCGCTGGGTCTGGGATCTGGTGGTGGTCGTGACGCCCTATGTCGGGAGCACGATCCGCATGCTCACGATGGCGCGATTCGCGAGGGCGTTCGGCGCGCTGTATGGGGGCGGCATCCCGCTCGCCACGTCGGTCGTCCTCGCGGCCGATGCCTGCGGCAACGAGTACCTAAGGCGGAGAATGTATCCCGCGGCGAGAATGATTCAAGAGGGTCGAACGGTAACCGAGGCCTTCGCCTCCACTCATGCGTTCACCCCCGTCACTCTCGACATGACCGCAACGGGAGAGAAAAGCGGCAACCTCGATTCGATTCTCGATCACGTCGCCGAGCAATATGAGGACGAGGCCGAAGTGCGTCTCGAGAAGATGCCGCGCGTGCTCGGCGTGCTTCTGTTGCTCATCGCCGGCGCGGTGGTCGCCTACATCGTGGTCTCCTTCTACACGCAATACATCAACGCGATTCAAGACGCCGCCTCATAATCATGGAAGAGCGGACCCATTACGACGTCCTCGGTGTGCCGGAAACCGCCACACGGGACCAAATCCGCGCTGCCTATCGAAAGCTCGTTCTGAAGTATCACCCGGACCGAAGCGGCACCAAGGCGACGACCGACCTCTTCGTCGAGATCGTCGAGGCTTACTCGGTCCTCTCCAATCCCACGCGCAGGGCGAATTACGACGCGGTCCTCCGCATCCGCCGCGAGCAGAGGGAAAGCGCGCGGAGGGTTCAGCCGCCGCCCGAGGCGCCAAAACCCGAATCTTCCCCGCCCCCGCGAGAACGAACCGCTTCGCCCTCAGAGACCGAGCGGCGGTGTGCGGTCCAACTCAACGAGGCGATGGCTGCCTTCAGTCGAGGGCGGCTTGACCGAGCGGAAGCGATCGTCCGACAAGTACTCCGAGCCGACTACCGCATCGCGCTTGCGCACGCCATTCTCGGCGACATCCTGCGAGAGCGGGGCGATGTCAAAGGCGCTGAGACTCACTACGCGTACGCGATCCAGTTCGACCCGCACAACCCAACCTACCAGCGCCGCTACTATGGCATGCACCCACATCGCCAGAGCTCACAATCGAGGGGTCGCGCCGCGGACCGCAGCGTCCTGCCGATGCTCGTCGCCGCCGCGATCACCCTGTTTTGTCTAGGCTACATCGTCTTTGCCAAAGAACCTGCTGCAGGTCTCCCCGCTTTCGTAGGCACCTGGACGGTGGGGCTGTTGGTCATGCTGTTCTTGAACGGCGTCGCGATGGGCGCGGCGCTCTCATTGACTGAGGCGGTGGACAGTTGCGACGTGGTCATGCGAACGACCACGGGAAGGCTGAGTCGCGCCGCGGCGCTCGGCATCGTGGCCGTCGTCAACTTTTGGGCGGCGGCCGTACTGTATCTACTCTTGAGCATAATCCAGGACACGTTTACGCCCACTCTGACACGAGTCCTTGCGCTCGTTGGATTGCTTACTTCCTGCTACTCGGTTGCGGCGGCAATGGGAGAGGTGATCTCGTGGTCACAGACGCTGCTGTGGGGTGGAAACGTGGTGTACCTGGGCGTGCTGGGAGGGTGGATCGTCGCCGACGCATTCCGCGAACCGTAGCAACGCGGCGGGAGTACGCGCCCAACGGCAGAAACTCTCGGCCATAAAGCCAGCGACTCAAGCCCGCCCGCTGGGTGGCCTCCACCGCGATCCAAGACAGGAGAAACACGAGCGCGATCGCCCAAAGCGCAGGGATCGGTAGCCGGTTCAGGAATGCCGTCACCTTCGGCCCCTGAATCAGGTAAAGAAAAAGCGGATGAATCAGGAACAGTCCGAGCGAGCGGTCGCCGATCTGAGCCAAAACGGCGCGCATTCGCGAGTGTTCTGCCACGTCCTCCGACACGCGAATCAACAACAGCCCCGCTGCTGTGGCGTAAAGCAACAACGCCGCCGGCCCGATGCGAAAGAGCCAGAAGTACGGAAACTCGCCCACCGGAACGCGTACCAATAGACAGACTTCCGCAATCATGTACAGGCCGAAGGCCGCCGTCCCCCACTGCACGAGACGATAGCGATAGCGCACCCAAACCGGACGCCAGTCCTCCCAATGGACGCCCAACCACACACCGAGGATCACCGGGAAGAGATAGAAAAGCGCGCTCGAACCTGGATAAGGCAGGTACCGGAGATAGTAGTTCGAAACGTACACTCCGACTTGGACCCCGGCGGCAACCGCCAGCGTGAGAGGAAGGGACGGGCGCCAACGCCGGATCGCGAGGAAGATGAGAGGAAAGAGCAGAGAGACTTCCAGCAGCACCGCAAGGAAGTACAAGTGATAGTGGCCCTTCCCCCACACGAGGGTAGCCCCCAAACCGATCTCGGGAACGCCCCCGCGGAGGGCAAGATAGATCGCGGTCCAGACCAGGTAGGGGTACCCCGTTCTCCAGAAGCGCCGTTTGAGAAAGTACGCCCAGTCAAGTTGATCCTTCTTCGCCAGGCTGCGAGCGAGCAGAAGAGCGCTGACCAGAAGGAAGGTGGGCACGGCAAAGTGGAGCGTGCGATTCAACAGCAGAATCAGCCACCACCCAAACGATCCTTCTTCGACATACCGACGAGCCGCCAATCCCAACGTGTGGTGACTGATCACCTCCAGGATGGCGAAGCCCTTCAGAATGTCGAAGGTCAATTCACGCCGTTCCAATCTCGAAACTTCCTTGTTTCTTTGAATCGTCCCCATCCTTAGGGACGTTTCAAAAGCGATTTTAGCCGCTGGCGCACGAAAATTGCGGGGTTTCGGCGCATAATCGAGCCGGTGCTGACCTCGACGTTCGTTCACATCCCCGGCGTCTCTTGGAAGACGGAGATCTCACTCTGGGAGCAGGGAGCCGAGAACTGGTACGCCTTCCTGGCGAATCCCGAGCGCTTCCGAACGGGTTCCGCGGGGGCCAAGCGGATCCAGCAAGCCCTGAACGAGAGTCTTCAGCACCTCGAGAAAGGGGAGCACCAGTACTTCCGAAAACGCCTTCCCGCCCGCGAGGCGTGGCGAGTCTTTCCGGAGTTCCGGGACAGCCTCATCTATCTCGACATCGAAACGTGCGGGACGCCAAAGAACGAGGTGACCGTCGTGGGCGCGTGGGACGGTCAACACTACTTCGCATTCGTCCAGGGCGAGAACCTGGCGGACTTTCCGGACTTCCTCAGCCACTACTCGGTGCTGGTTACGTTCTTCGGCTCCGGATTCGACCTGCCCGTGCTCAAGCGCACCTTCCCCCACGCTCCCTTCGACCAGATCCACATAGACCTCTGCCCAACCCTTCGGCGGATTGGCCTGCGCGGAGGGCTGAAGAGCATCGAAAAGACGGTGGGAATCGAACGGAGCCCGGCTACCGTCGGAATGACCGGATACGACGCCGTCCTGCTCTGGAGGAAACACCGGGCAGGGCGTTCCGACGCCCTCCCGCTGCTGCTGGAGTACAACCGAGAGGACGTCCGGAACCTGGAGCCCCTGATGGAGCACGCCTACTCCACCCTCCGCAGGTTGGTTTACGAGGAACTCGCCGACCCGGAACGTTTTCAGTCGAGGTAGGTACAATATCGCCAAACCAAAGCGAGGACCCAAAGCGTCTAACGAACGGGAGACGACCACGTTGATTTGCCGCAATTGCCAGACAGACAACCCTGAAAACGCGCGATTCTGTATGTCGTGCGGCCACGCGCTCGACGCCGCCGAGGCGCCCTCGGACGAGGGGGCGGCCGTCGAAGAGATGGTCCAGGACGGCTATCGCCTGCTCGCGGAAGGGAAAGAGGAAGAGGCTCTGTTCGTCGCCAAGGCTGCACTCGCCCGCGCGCCGGACGATCTCTCGGCGCTTGCGCTCAAGGGCATGGTTCTGGAAGCGATGGACGACCTGCCGGGCGCAATCGCTTGCTTCGAACGCATTGTCGAGCTGAACCCAAGCTCTACCCTGGACCGGATCAAGCTCGAACAGCTCCAGCGAAGGCTCTACGATACTCCCGCCCTCTACGAACCTCGCGAGTCCAACTGGCCTGCCATCCTGGCCGGAATCGGCGCCACTCTCGTCGTCGCGTCTTTGGGCGTCATCCTTGCCCTGACGCAGGGCGAGAAGCAACCGGTCGCGTCGAACGGCCCCGAGGTCAACACCTTCCAGCCGGCGACGCAGACGCCTACCCAGCAGCAAGTTCAACCGCCGACGGCGAACGCTCAACCGCAAGAACCAACGACTGGGCAAGCCTCGCCCTCTCCGATGCAACGCCCGAGCTTCTCTGCTCCCAATTACGGCTCGGCAAACGCGCCGCTGATCATCACGCCGGACAACCTGAACGGGACCCTGCCAGCAGTAGGACCTTCCGGGGCGACCCAGGAACCGCCGCCAGCGCAGAATGAGGCCCGCACGGGGCAGCCCGCGCAGCCGCCGGGAGACGACAACGTGATCCAGCCTGCGGAGGACCCCAAGAAGACGGGCGTCATCCGTATCACGC
>RFHN01000247.1 GCA_003695835.1 Armatimonadota bacterium | reverse complement strand
TTGTCGTAGGTCAGGTACACCCGGCGCACCCAGAAACCGTTCAGATCTTCAATCGTCGGGTCGTTGTGGCCGAACACCTGATAGAAGTCTCCGAAGATGAGCCCGGAGAGCTTGCCCTGGTCTTGGGCTCCCGCTGTTGCGGCGAGAGTGGCGCCGAAAACGCTGATTAGGATTGGAACATATCTTTTCATGGTCATGTCCTCCGCCCCGCAGTTTCCCACAAAGGGACGTTAAGGATTCGTTACGGCGCCGGCACTCTCCGAAGTTCCGAAGGGTAATCTCTTACCAGTGAGCGAAATCGAAAACCTCAAGTTCGATGCGAGTGGCCTAATCCCCGCCGTGATCCAGGACGCGGAAAATGGCGAGGTGCTGATGGTGGCCTACATGAATGCCGAGTCCCTGCGCCGGACGATGGAGAGCGGGCTTTGCACCTATTGGAGCCGCTCCCGACAGCAGTATTGGGTGAAGGGCGAGACGAGCGGACACCTCCAAAAGGTCAAACGGATCAGCGTGGATTGCGACAAGGACGCGCTTCTGATCCAGGTGGAGCAGGTCGGCGTCGCCTGCCATGAGGGATATCGTTCCTGCTTCTTCCGGGACTTGACCGACGAAGGGTTGCTGGAAAACCAGGACAGAAAAATAGAAGTTTCATGAAGAAAGTTGTCCTTGCGGTTCGCGACTCCGACGACTCCGAGCTAGTCCTCTCCCTCGTTCGCGCACTTCGCCTCGCGGATGCCGCACCGACCGTCGTTCACATAGTCGAACCGGCGCACCCTGCAGCGCTGAGCCTGTCGCCGGAAGCCGCCTTCGGCCTGGCCGAGGAGTTGGACGAGATCCTGGAGGCGGTCGAGGCGCACGGCAAAGCGGTGCTCGAGAGCGCGAAGAGCCGTCTCTCTTCGGAGGGGATCGAGGCTTCGACTGCGTTGCTCCACGGCCACCCCGTCGAGGAACTCGTCCGTTACTGCACGGAGGAGGACGTGGATCTCATCCTCATGGGTTCCGAGAAGAAGGGGCCTGTAGCCGCTGCGTTGTTTGGCAGCATGAGCCGAGCGATGGCGCAGCACGCGAGACGATCGCTCGCGATCGCGAAGCAACCGATGAAAGAGGGTAAGGCGATCCACGCTGTTCTGGCGACTGACCACTCGGAGTACATGGAGCGCTGCGTCGAGGAGTTGATTCGTTTGGCCCCCCACGGGATCAATCGCCTCGACCTGGTTACCGCCTTCACAGCGGAATCGTATCTGCAGGAACACGCGTTGGGGCGGATGCCGGTCATGAGCGACGACGTCTTGGACCGGATCTTCGCCGACCTCGAAAAAAAGAATGACGCGCTCAAGAGTCGGCTCCACTCGATCGCCCCGGTCATCCACAGCCACGTCGTTCGCGATCACGCGATCCCCGCGATCAAGAAGGTGATGCAAGAGACGGAGGCGGATCTTCTGATTCTCGGCGCACACGGCCACAGCGCGATCGAGCGATTGCTGATGGGAAGCGTGAGCCACCACATGGTCGCGGTCGAGCCTTTCTCGGTGTGGATCCTTCGGCCGAAGAGCCAGGCGTAGGCGGTATCGGGATAATAACCTGAGGATGCTGCTGAAGAAAGAGGCGGACTTCCGTCTGGACCCAACGTTCGAGCCCCGCGGCGATCAGCCCGAGGCGATTGATCGCCTCGTCGAGGGCTTAGAGCTTGGGTACCGCTTCCAGACTCTTCTGGGAGCGACCGGCACGGGCAAGACCTTCACCATGGCCAGCGTGATCGCGCGGACACAGCGGCCCGCGCTCGTCATCGCGCACAACAAAACGCTCGCCGCCCAGCTCTGCCAGGAGTTTCGCGCATTCTTTCCACACAACTCGGTTCAGTATTTCATTAGTTATTACGACTACTATCAACCCGAAGCCTACGTGCCGCAGAACGACCTCTACATCGAAAAGGACGCGAGCATCAACGAGGAGATCGACCGTCTACGCCATGCCGCCACTCAAGCTATCCTCGAGCGCAGGGACACGATCATCGTAGCGAGTGTGTCCTGCATCTACGGCCTCGGCGATCCCGCTGCCTATCGCGAGCAGGTGCTCACGCTTGAGCTCGGCGCCTCCATCAGGCGACAAGAGCTGCTCCGCGCGCTTGTCCAGATGCAATTCACCCGCAACGAGGTGGTTCTCCAGCGGGGCACGTTCCGCGTTCGCGGAGACACGCTCGAGATCCAGCCGAAGGACGAGGAAGTCACGATTCGCGTCGAGTTCTTCGGAGACGAGATCGAGCGCATCCGACTCATTGACCCGCTCACCCAAGACGTCTTGGACGAGCCGGAGAGGGTAAGCCTCTTCCCAGCCACTCACTACGTAACCCCCTGGGACCGCCTCGAAGAGATCATCGAGCAGATCGAAAAAGAAAAAGAGGAACAGTGCGCGCGATTCCAAGCTGCCGGCAAGCTTCTCGAGGAGCAGAGACTTCGACAGCGCACCGACTTCGACATTGAAATGATGCGTCAAGTCGGTTACTGTAACGGAATCGAAAACTATTCACGGTATTTCGACAATCGCGAGCCGGGCACCCCGCCGTACACCCTGCTCGACTTCCTGCCGGAAGACGCAATTCTCTTCATTGACGAGAGCCACCAAACGATTCCGCAACTCAACGCCATGTACAACGGCGACTACCAGAGAAAGAAAACCCTGGTAGAGTACGGCTTTCGGCTGCCCAGCGCCCTCGACAACCGCCCCCTGAAGTTCGAAGAGTTCCTCCAGCGGATCGGACAGACCATCTTCGTGAGCGCGACGCCCGGGCCGTTCGAGCGCCAGAACAGCAGTCAAATCGTGGAACAGATCATCCGTCCGACATATCTTCTCGACCCCGTGGTCGAGGTGCGGCCGACCGAACGCCAGGTGGACGACCTCATCGCCGAAATCCAGAAACGAGTCGCAAAGAAACAACGAACGCTCGTAACGACTTTGACCAAGAAGATGGCAGAGGACCTCACGTCCTACTTGCAGGATTTGGGCATCCGCGTGCAATACCTGCACAGCGACGTCCACGCCCTCGAGAGACCCGAGATCCTCAAGGAACTTCGCCTCGGAATGTACGACGTTCTCATCGGTGTGAACCTCTTGCGCGAAGGTTTGGACCTTCCCGAGGTTGCGCTTGTGGCCGTCCTGGATGCGGACAAAGAGGGCTTTCTCCGGTCGGAAACCTCCCTGATTCAGACCATGGGCCGCGCAGCGAGAAACGTCGAGGGGATGGTGATCCTGTATGCGGATACGATCACCGGCTCGATGCAACGCGCTATCGAAGAAACGAATCGCCGGCGGGCGCTGCAAGAAGAGTTCAACCGCCGCCACGGCGTATCGCCCCAAACGGTCCAGAAGGAGGTCCGCGAAACGATCCGCAGCTACGATTTCGAAGCTGAGTCTGATACCAAAGACAAAGAAACGCTCGACATCGAGGACATCCCGAAGGAGATTGCCAGGTTGGAGAAGGAGATGTACGACCTCGCGAAAGAGATGCGGTTCGAAGAGGCAGCCAAAGTGCGTGACGAGATCTTCGAGCTTCGCCGCATCGCAGGACTGAGCAGCCCCGATTCGCTTCTCGCGCGAAGAAAACCGCTCAAGGGGAAGGACGTAGCAAAGAGGAAGTCGAAGCGATGAGGGTGCTCTTCAAGAACGTGCGAACGTCCGAGACTTCCGAACCGATCACCCTGCACGCGGAGGATGGCCGGTGGACGTCGGTCGCGTTTTCCGAGCGAGAAGCTGATACGGTTGTAGACCTCGAGGGCGGCTTCGTACTGCCGGGTTTCGTAGACTGCCACTGCCATGTCCTGCCCATGGGTTTGGACCTACAGGCAGTTGATCTCAGCGGTTGCTGGACGAGGGAGGAAGTTCTCCGAACGATCGCTGACGCCGCCGCCTCGCATGAGGACGGTTGGCTCTTGGCCGTTCAGTATGATCAGACGCGCTTTCCCGAGGGAAGCCACCTGACGATCGCGGAGTTGGATCCGGTCACGAAGGGAATTCCAACCATCCTAAGGCATAGCAGCGGTCACGCGGCCGTCGTCAACAGCGCGGTACTCCAAATCGCCGGCATCGAAGCGGAGACCGAGGATCCGCCGGGCGGCGAGATCGTCCGCGACCCGAACGGGCGTCCCCTCGGCCCCCTGCTCGAGAACGCAATGGGGCTGGCATACAGGGCTGCTCCCAAGCCCACCGTCGCGCGAATGCGCGACGCGATCCTCGCAGCGCAGCGGCGACTCCGCTCTCTGGGCATCACTTGTGCGAACGACATGGCGACCGGATCGCGCGGCTTGGAGGCGGAACTCGCGGCTTACCGAATGGCGGCGGAGGAACGCGTGTGTCGAACGCGCCTCACGATTCTGTGGGAGCGTGTGTTTGGTGAGGGCGGTGAACAGCCATCTCTCGAGACGCCGCCCGAATGGTTGAGAGTCTACGGTATCAAGCTCTTCGCCGATGGCGCGATCGGAGCGGGTACCGCCGCCATGACGGAAGAGTACGTCACCGGCGGCCGAGGCATGCTCATCTATGAGCCGGAAGAGCTGGCGGAGAAGGTGCGCACGGCAGACTCCGCGGGCTATCGGGTCGCGATCCACAGCATCGGCGACCGAAGCACCGCGACCGTACTCGACGCAATCGAGCAAACGCCAAGACCTTCCCGCCATCGAGTCGAGCACGTCATGGTCTTGGATGCCAATCTGATCGAGCGAATCCAGAGGCTGGGGATCGCGGTGACGCTGCAGCCCGAGTTCCTTCTCCGGTTCGGTCACGCCTACAAGAGGCAGTTGGGCGCAGAGAGGGCAGCCCGCCTGAAGCCGCTGCGCACACTTCGCCAGGCCGGGATCCCGGTCGGCCTCTCCAGCGACCTTCCGATCGTCCCGGGAGACCCGTGGGACGGCATTCGAACGGCAGCGGCAAGGCCCGAAGGCTTCGACCAAGAAGAGAACCTAACCCTCGAAGAGGCCGTCGAAGGCTACACGCGGGGAGCGGCTCTGGCCAACGGCGACGAAGACCAGGGAGTCCTGGGCGCCGGATGTTGGGCGGATTTCCAGGTGTATGACAAAGATCCCATCCAACATCCGGACGCGAAACTCGTAGGGACCTTCGTCGCGGCGTCCGCTGGCGAGGACTAAAGGTCAATGTCGTGAGTGACGACGAGCGTCTCGGGATCCAGAACGATCACGCGAGTCGGGTTCCCGCCTTGCCCTGCCCCATCGAAGACAACCAGACCGAATCGTCCACCGCGCAAGATCGGCCCCTTGCCACGCGCGGCGATGTCCTTCTGGAGCCGATTGCCGAGATGCAGGACCGAAAGGGTGACGATGCCGCCCTCCGACGTAACCCACGAAGCCCAGGCGTTGGTGCCCGCTGCCGTCAGGCGAACGGCGTGCGTCGGCGCTTCCGCGACGTCCAACCGCGTGTGCGTGATGAGATCTACCAGACGAATCCAGACTTGAGCCGCCTGCGACACGTAGTAGAGGCGACCTCCGTGGATCAACCAGTCTCGAACGGCAGTCGTTTCTACTTTGTGATACTCTACAAACCCTTCCCCGAGAACGGCATAACCCCATGTCCCGTCTTCCAAAATGCCCGGGGCGACAAGGTTCGGCCCGACCGACTCGAGGCTGTTCCCCACGAAGGCCCCAAGGGACGGGCTCGTCCGAAGCTGTAGGCGCCAGGGAGCCTGCCCAAACAGCTCGGGGCGCGGATCGTCGGCGCCGAGGTCCACGAGCAACGGCACCTCCATCCACACCTTGCCGTCTTTGTCCGCCCACTGGAATAGCCAATACGTCTTCGGCCCGACTTGGACGGCGCCGGCGCAGGCGTCCGGCGTCAGTTTTCGCGTGCCCTTCTCGATCTCCGCTTTCGTCTTGAGGATCTCGTCTCGTTCCCACAGCTTGGGGTGAAGAGCGTAGTCCTTGAGCGGGAAAGTTCGTACCCGGTCTCCGACGCGGACGCTGAGGCCTCGGCGGTCCCAGACGGCCCAGCGGTCCTCGAAGCGGAACGCCTTGGACGTAGCCGGTTTGGGCGGCAAGTATCGCACCCACTCGACATTGGATCCCACGCGGAGCCGAACGGCAAGATCGGCGCCTGAGCCGGTTACGGACACAGCGGCGCCTTGAGCCGCGGCAAGACACACCAGAGCACTGATCATCGCAATCACCTCCCCCCGTTCGGTATAAAAGGAGCAGAATGCCGCGCACCCTCTCCGAAAAGGTCTGGGACGCCCACGTCGTGACGGAACTGCCCGAGGGCGGCGTGCTCCTTTATATCGATCGCCATTTAGTCCATGAAGTTACCTCACCGCAAGCGTTCGACGGCTTGAGGCATGCCGGTAGAAAGGTTCGCCGACCCGATCTCACCTTCGCTACGGTGGACCATAACGTGCCTACCGACGGCCGACCGGTGGACGATTCGACCCTGTCGGGCATCCAGATCCGCGCGCTCCAGCAGAACTGTGAGGAGTTTGGAATTCCGCTCTTCGGGTACCTGGACGAGCGCCAAGGCATCGTGCACGTGATCGGACCCCAGTTGGGCCTGACGCTTCCGGGTCTCACGATCGTCTGCGGCGACAGCCATACGAGCACACACGGAGCGTTCGGCGCGCTTGCTTTCGGAATTGGCACGACGGAAGTGGAGCACGTGCTGGCGACTCAGACGCTACGGGTTCCTGCCAAGCCCAAGACCCTCGCCATCGAAGTGGAAGGCTCTTTGAAGCCGGGCGTAACCGCCAAGGACATCATCCTCGGCATTATCCGTCGCATCGGCGCAGGCGGGGCGGCCGGATACGTTGCCGAATATCGAGGCTCGGCCATCCGCGCGCTCGGTATGAACGGCCGGATGACCATGTGCAATATGAGCATCGAGATGGGCGCCCGAGCGGGAATGATC